>JAFOEH010000043.1 GCA_017380275.1 Alistipes sp. | reverse complement strand
TATGCGTCGTGGCGACCACGTCGGCCACGAAGATCCCGACTACCCGCTTCTGTGGCAGGAGTTTGAGAAGACTCGCGCCCTTGTGGCCGAGCTCAATGCATCGTACCACACCCCCGAGGAGATTCGCTCGCTGCTCTCGCAGATATGGGGACAGGAGTTGGACGAGTCGGTGCGTATGTTTCCACCCTTCTACACCGCCTTTGGCAAGATGACCAAGGTGGGCAAGGGTGTGTTTATCAATTTCGGATGCACGTTCCTCGATCAGGGCGGCATCACCATCGGCGATGGAGTCTTTATCGCCCCCGATGTGAAAATTTTGACCGAAGGCCACCCCGAGGAGCCCTCGCGCCGTCGCACGCTGCTGACCAAGCCCATTAAGATTGGCGACAGGGTGTGGATCGGAGCGGGAGCTACGATCCTGCCGGGCGTTACGATCGGCGAGAATGCCATCGTGGCGGCTGGTGCAGTCGTCTCGCGCGATGTTGAGCCCGACACTATCGTCGGCGGCGTGCCTGCCCGCGTACTGCGCAAGATTCGCCGCGACGAGGATATAAATGAATAAATAACCAAATTTACATATCGAAAAATGACGTTTAACAAATTTCGTTCGATTTACGACAGCGAGCAGCTTCAGGAGCGTCTCGGTCGTATTCGACACGTTGCCCTGGATATGGACGGCACCATCTATATGGGAATGACGCTGTTCGACTATACGCGCCCATTCCTGCAGCGTCTCAGAGAGCTGGGGATCACATATTCGTTTCTGACGAATAATCCCTCGACTTCGATTGCCGACTACCTGCATAAGTTGGAGGGTATGGGCATCATAGCCACCGAGGAGGAGATGTACACCACAGCGCTGGCCACCATCGACTACATCCGCTCGCACTACCCCGAGGCACGCCGATTGTATCTGCTCGGTACGCCCTCGATGATTGGCGAGTTCGAGCGTGCGGGCTTCGAGGCCACCACGGACTCGGCTGACGACAGGCCCGATGTTGTTGTCGTGGCCTTTGACAAGACGCTGGAGTACTCGCGCCTCTGCCGTGCCGCCTGGTGGGTGCAGCAGGGCCTGCCCTACATCGCCACCAACCCCGACCGCGTATGCCCGACCGATCAGCCCACCGTGCTGGTCGATTGCGGCTCGATCTGCAAGTGCATCGAACACGCCACGGGCCGCCAGCCCGACATCGTGCTCGGCAAGCCCGACCCGAATATGCTGACGGGTGTGCAGTCGCGCTATGGCGTGCGTCCCGACGAGGTTGCGATGGTGGGTGACCGCATCTACACCGACATCGAGATGGCCCACAACGCAGGCGCCTTCGGCGTGCTGGTGCTCTCGGGTGAGACCACGCTTGAGATTGCCGATGAGGCTCCGCGCCAGCCCGACCTTATTGCCGATAGCATCGAGGTGCTGGGCGAGCTGCTTGTCCAGAGCAGAGAAAAATAAGAGAGAAGAAATGGATTATCTATTGTTAGTACTCGGATTGGTGATCCTCACCGTAGGTGCCAATCTTTTGACGAAGGGTTGCGTAGGTATGGCAGCCCGCTTCCGTGTTCCCGAATTTATTGTAGGTCTGACGGTTATGGCCGTCGGAACATCTATGCCCGAGCTTACCGTCAGCGCTATGTCGGCCCTTAAGGGTAGCACCGATATGGCTATCGGTAACGTGACGGGCTCGAATATCTTTAACATCCTGATCATCCTGGGTATCTGTGCCGTAGTGCGCCCGATGGTCTTCACGCGCGAGAACATCCGTCGCGACATCCCCATCTGCATCGCTGCTTCGGCCCTGCTGCTCGTGCTGGCGCTCTACGTTGGTCAGCCCTTGGGCATCGGCCGCTGGGAGGGTGCTTTGATGCTGGCGCTCTACATAGGCGTTATCCTGTACTCCATCCGCTCGGCCAAGCGCGATATGCCCGATGCAGCCGCAGGCACGATCGACGGCAAGGAGTCGGAGGTGACGATGGCGTGGGGACGCGTCATAATCTATATCATCGTCGGCCTTGCAGGTTTGATCTTTGGTGGAAATATGTGTCTGGAGTCGGCTACCGCCATTGCGCGTGCGTGGGGTGTTAGCGAGGCTGTCATCGCCATCACGATCGTGGCTGCGGGTACATCGCTGCCGGAGCTGGCATCGAGCCTCTCGGCCGTTACGAGCGGCAAGCTCTCGCTGGCGTTAGGTAATATCATCGGCTCGAACGTGGCCAACATCCTCCTTATTCTGGGTACGAGCGGTCTGATCAAGCCCCTCACGATGGGCGGCATTGCCGAGCTCGACATCTGGATGGTGCCGGGCGTTGCCATTTTGCTGTTGCTCTCGGCCCTGGCCATCGGTCAGCGTCGCATCACGCGAGTGGAGGGTATCGCATATCTGGCCATCTATGTCGGCTATGTGTTGCTGCTGATGAAGTAGAAAGACCTATAAACTTATAATATTATGAAGAGAACGAACATTTTCTCGCGCTTGACTCGCCTCGCAGCTGTGGCGGCAATCGCAACATTTGTTGCTTGCGGCAACAAACTCGACTCTTACATCGGCTCAGCCGAGGAGCTGGCCCTGCAGCCCGGCACCTCGCTTGCAACCGGTGCCGACTACGAGAACTTCATCTTCCGTGGCGAGGCTCTCACCTCGGAGGGCGCCGAGGCAGCCCTCCTGTTCCACTCGGATGGCGAGTCGGGCTACGAAATCACTCTGCGCAACGGCGCACAGGATGGCTCAATCAAGACGGGTAGTCTGCGTAGCGTGCGTAACCTCTACCGCTCATTGGCCCAGGATGGCGAGTGGTTCAACTTCGAGGTTGCCGTGCGTGGCAAGAACGTAGCCGTGAAGATCAACGGCGTGGATGTGGTGTGCTACACCGAGCCCGCAG
>JAFOEH010000360.1 GCA_017380275.1 Alistipes sp. | reverse complement strand
CTTCTCGGCGTATGGCTCAGGAGAAAGTCCGGCATTGCTCTTCTTCATCCCTTTGTCATCAGCATACCGGTAATCATCCTTCGAGAACTGGATGCAGTGGGCTGAGAAGAACGGTATGAAGCTCGACTTCAACTCAACATCGTTCTCTCACCCCAAGAGCGAGGATTTGACCCTTGCCAGCCCCAACGAGGAGATCCGCTCATTCTGGGTTGAGCACACAAAGCGCTGTCGCGCCATCGCCGATGAGATGGGACGTCGTCAGGGCGACCCCGCAATGCTCAACATCTGGGTACACGACGGCTCAAAGGACATTACGGTCAACCGTATGAAGTACCGCGCCATCCTGAAGCAGTCGCTGGACGAGATCCTGGAGCAGAAGTACGAGTGGATGCGCGACTCTGTTGAGTCAAAGGTATTCGGCATCGGTCTGGAGAGCTATACCGTGGGCAGCAACGATTTCTACATCGCCTACGCCGCACAGAAGGGCATTATGGTTACGCTCGACACGGGCCACTTCCACCCCACCGAGTCTATCGCCGATAAGATGTCATCACTGCTTCTCTTCACCCCCGAGGTTATGCTCCACGTCAGCCGCCCCGTACGCTGGGATTCTGACCACGTCACCATCATCAACGACGAGACACTCGACCTGACCAAGGAGATCGTTCGCTGCGACGCACTCGGCCGCACCCACATCGGCTTGGACTATTTCGATGCTTCGATCAACCGCATCGGTGCCTACGTCATCGGTATCCGCGCTACACAGAAGTGCTTGCTGCAGGCTCTGTTGGAGCCCATCACCACTCTCCGCTCATACGAGGCCGAGGGCAAGGGCTTCGAGCGCCTGGCTCTTCTCGAGGAGTGCAAGTCACTTCCTTGGAACGCCGTATGGGATATGTTCTGCCTGAAGAATGGCGTAGCCGTAGGCGAGGAGTACATCGCCGAGGTTGAGAAGTACGAGGCTGACGTAACATCAAAGCGTGCATAACCTATGGAGATCATCATCGGTCTATTAATTATCGCCGTGGGAGCCTTCTGCCAATCGAGCAGCTACGTTCCCATCAACAAGATCAAGCAGTGGAGCTGGGAGTCCTATTGGCTCATCCAGGGTGTCTTCGCGTGGCTTGTCTTCCCCATCGCGGGAGCAATGCTTGCCGTCCCCGAGGGCCACTCGCTCTGGGAGCTCTATGCTGCCTACCCAAAGGAGAGCGCCCTGACGGCTCTGTTCGGCGTGCTGTGGGGTGTGGGAGGTCTTACCTTCGGTCTCTCGATGCGCTATTTGGGCGTAGCTCTCGGTCAGTCGCTCGCGCTTGGCACCTGCGCCGGCTTGGGTACGATCCTGACGCCGCTCTTCCTCGGCCGTCCGGGCGATCTTACTGCATCGGTCGTAATCGGCGTAGTCGTGACGCTTGTTGGTATTGCCATCATCGGTCTTGCAGGCCATATGAAGTCGCAGTCGCTGAGCGAGGAGCAGAAGCGTGCCGCCGTCAAGGACTTCAACTTCACCAAGGGCATTTCGGTTGCCCTGCTGGCTGGCTTTATGAGCGCTTGCTTCAACATTGGTCTTGGTTTCGGCGAGCCGCTTAACTTCGGCGATGCCACGGCCGACATCTACAAGACCCTGCCCGCCACGTTTATGGTAACGCTCGGTGGTTTTCTAACCAACGCCACCTACTGCCTCTACCAGAACTTCCGCAACAAGAGCTTCGGCGACTACTCAAACTCTTCACTCTGGGCCAACAACCTGCTATTCTGCGCCTTGGCCGGTGTGCTGTGGTATATCCAGTTCTTTGGGCTGAGCCTTGGCAAGGGTTTCCTCACCGACTCTGAGTCGCTTATGACCTTCAGCTGGTGTATCCTTATGGCCCTTAATGTTGTATTCTCAAACGTCTGGGGTATAATATTAAAGGAGTGGCGAGGTTGCTCTGCCCGCACCGTTGCTGTACTCATATCGGGTATCGTTGTTCTGATCATCAGTTCGTTCCTACCCGAAATACTTAAATAGAAGTCTAAGATTTGAATTTTATGGATGAGAGTAAAAAACAATTTCACTATCTGATACCCAGCCGCGCTGATCGCGATTACGGCTGTACTATCAGCACCGTCGGCACACAAGAGATAATGCCCCACGACACCTATCCCGCGAGTGACCACCCGCAGGGCTATGCGTTCGACCCCGCCCGAGGCCGCGTGCTCCGTGAATACCAGCTTCTCTACATCACCAAAGGACAAGGCACCTTCTCCAACGAGAAGGGCACATTCACTGTACCCAAAGGCTCAATTATTCTGCTGCGTCCGGGCCTATGGCACACCTACCACCCATCCGACGAAACGGGATGGAAGGAGTACTTCATTGGATTCAGCGGCCCCGCCATCGAAAAGGTTATCGAGGCCCTCTTCCCTGGCGACGAACAGATCTACAACATCGGTCTTAACCGCGAGTTGGTCGATCTGTATCAGCAGGCTCTCGACGTTGCAGCGATGGATCGTCCTGCAACACAGCAGCTTCTGTGCGGCATAGTTGTACATATGCTCAGCATTGCCAACTTCACTATCCGCAACGAGGCAATCACCACCGACCGTCTCGACCAAGTTGTCGAGCAGGCCAAGATGATTATGCACGAGCGCGTTATGCAGAACATCGACCTCGAGGCTCTGGCCGAGCAGCTCAACGTCAGCTACTCGTGGTTCCGCAAGATCTTCCGCGACTACACGGGATTCCCTCCCGCCAAGTATTTCACGCAGATCAAGCTCCGCCACGCGCAGTACCTGCTCACCAACACCAACGAGCCGATCAAGGAGATCGCCTTTATGCTGAGTTTCAAATCTACCGAGCACTTCTATACCACTTTCAAGCGCGTGACGGGCTACACCCCCAACGCCTACCGTAAGTTCTCAACCCCCTCGAAGGGATAGAGAACGAAAGTAGAATAGAAAAACAACCTAAACCGAAATGAGGGTACTCCGTGATGGAATACCCTCATTTTATTTTCGTGCATTTAGTACCTCGTCAATCACTCCTTGACACCCATCTTCCAATAGATCAAGCACCAGCTCAAAACCCTCGCGTCCCTCATAGTAGGGATCCGGCACATAGCTCCACTGTGGATGATGGCGACAAAACTCCACAAACCTATATACCTTCTGCAGATATTTTCTCTCGGGTGCCAGACGCGACACATCCTCATAATTCCGATCATCCATCACTATGATGCGGTCAAAATCATAGTAATCATCCTCCCTGAAGCGTCGCGCACGGTGCGTCAGAAGATACCCCCTTGCCGATGCCGCCGAGCGCATTCTACTGTCGGGCAAATCTCCAGCGTGTCCACCATATGTTCCTGCCGAGTCAAGCTCAAACCGCTCCTCTACTCCGGCCCGTTCAACCATTGCACGCATCACCCCTTCCGCCGCCGGAGATCGGCAGATGTTACCGAGGCAGACAAACAATATCTTTTCTTTCTTATTCTTTTCCATAGTATTACAAAGTTTATCTTATATTTTGGTTTACATTTTGGATCACATTGCGCCATCCATTTTTCACAAAGGTATCAATTTAATTCGACAAATCCCACACCACCTAAATCTCTGGAATATTTTTTGCCACACGCTTCGCTATGAAACACAACATCACTCCACCCACTCGCACCGACCGCGCTATACTCTTTCTGCGCATCTTCATCGCAGCCGTTATGTTGCTGCACATCATCGGCAAAATGCAGAATTACGACAACGTGGTACTCACCTTCCCATCCCTACTCGACTTTAATCGTCCCACCTCACTCGCTCTGTCGATCATTTTCGAGACCGCGATGGCCGCAATGATTGCCATCGGCATCGGCACACGCCTATCGGCACTCTTGATGTTCATCACATCGCTGGTTACGCTCTTCGACATCGCTCTTCAGGCCGAAGGCGCAATTTCTACCGACGCCGCCAAGCTGCAATTTATCTACGCTGGCATCTTCCTCACACTTATGATTTCGGGAGGGGGACGATACTCAATCTCAATCGGCCAAAATGTTCCAAAATCATAAATTATCGGCCTAATTGAGATAATTTGTCGCATACCACATTTTTTTCACTAATTTTGCAGCGTTTTTCAAACTCTACTGCTATGAAAAAGATTGCTATAATACTATGTTTTGTTGCCTTCTCGGCCATATCAGCACACGCTCAGATCGCAGGCGATACCGAGCAACCGCTTCCCTACAAAGTGAATAACGTCGAATTGAAAGATCTAAACAATAATATTTCCAAGCTCCCATTTTTTGGCGAGAGGAATATCATTTTTTTCTACATCGACCCCGACAAGCATAAACAGAACGAAGGTCTAACCTACGAGATGGAGCGCCGCCACACCGCCACAGGCCCCAATATCGAGGGTTTCGGCGTACTTAACCTCAAGGATACTATGATCCCCAACGCCATCGTCCGCACTATGGCGCGCAAGCGTTGCGAGAAGAACAACGCCATCGTTCTCGCCGACACCGACCGCACTCTTTCGCGCGCCTGGAATCTCGGCGACTGCAACAATATGTTCGTGCTTATAGTTGTGAACAAAGCAGGCGAATTGGTCTATTGCAAGAAGGGCGAATTAACTCAAGAGGAGCAGGACGAGTTCTTCGAATTCATCGAGGCCTACCGATAGCCACCAATGTCAATGCGCAGCTGCATAACACTCATTTTTCTTGTCGTAGCAACCTCTCTTTCCGCTACGGCACAGAACGATGCGCGCTCTACGCAGCATTACGACCCCATCGACTACTCGGCCGTTCAACGCCAGCTCGACCGCGCCTCACGCCCCACATTTGGCCAGCGCCTCGGCGACATTCTCACCCAGCCTCTCTCGCAGAGCGAGCGACTCTCGCTCACGGGCCGCTTAGGTATTGCCTACACTCAGGAGACCAACCTTGCCATCACAGCCGCCGCCACGGCCATCTACCCATCCAAAGCGGTAAATCCTAACGACGTGCAACTCTCAGCTATGGTCTCCGTAAATGGCTTTTTTAACCTCCGCGCCATCGGTAATAACTACTTCGGCACAGAGTCTCGCCACCACCTTCAATACCAAATCTCAGGCGGCACACTGCCCATCCGCTTCTGGGGTTTGGGCTACGAGGCTGCTGACAATAACCCCCGCACCAAATACACCCGCCACGATGTCAATGGCTCACTGCGCTACTATTATAACCTCGGTGGCGGACTAAAGATCGGTGCTGGCGCAGACTTCGACTTTGGCAAGGCCGCCGAGTTCACTCCTGAAGCCGAGAACTATCTCGCCACATCGGGACAAACACTCCGTTCGCTCTACACGACCGCCATCGGCGTCGGCGCCGACTACGATCGCCGCGACAATACTCATACTACCACCTCTGGCTACCGCATAGCCCTCTACGGTGAGGTACATCCCAAGGCTTTAGGCAACTTCGACAAAACCCTGTGGCATTGGACATTTCAAGCCGATTACTTCCACACGCTATGGCGTGGTGGCGTTCTTGCGCTCGACCTCTATGGTAATATGTGGTCGCACTCCACCCCCTGGTTACTTTGGCCCTCGACGGGTGGCGATAGCCGTATGCGTGGCTACTACTTTGGTCGCTACACCGACCGTAAGATGATCACAGCACAGGCCGAGTTGCGCCAAACCATCTACGACCATATCGGCATCAGCGTATGGGGCGGAGCAGGCTCTCTGTTCGATCGCTGGAGCGACTTCAACGCCTCGCAGATACTGCCCAATGGTGGCATCGGACTCCGCCTTGCAAGCGGCGATCGCACCACACTTCGCATCGACTACGGCTTTGGCCGTCACTCAAGCGGAGTGATAATTAACGTAAACGAAGCATTTTGATGTTAAAGAAGATTATATCCAGCCCCTTGTGGCTTCTCATATGGAACTTAGCGAGCCTGATGATTCCCATCATCATCCTCACGTTCACCGAGCACAACCCACTGCTTATGGCCATTACGGCTATTCTTTTGCCACTCGGATTCTACCTCCTCTTCTCTGCCGCCAGCTCACGCTCAGGCCGTATGGTGTGGTGGGGATTTCCCTTTATATTCTTGAGCGCATTTCAGATTGTACTGTCGTATCTATTCGGCAACTCGGTCATCGCCACCGATATGTTTCTCAACCTCACAACCACCAACCCGGGCGAGGCTGGCGAGCTGCTGGGCAACATCTACCCCTCGGTTATTGCCGTCTGCATAATCTATCTCCCATTACTGTGGTTCGCCACCGAGCATCTGCGCCGCCAAATCATTATTCCTACTCCTCTGCGCCATCTCTGCGCAAAGGCCGGCGGAGTTTCTCTCATTGCAGGAATTCTTACTTTCCTAATTATCCCCGCCGATGAGAAACTTCACACGCTGCGTGACGAGACCTTCCCCGTCAATGCCTTCTACAATATGGGCCTTGCCATCTCCGAATCGCACAAGATCAACCACTACGAGCAATCATCCGCTGGCTTCTCCTTCGATGCCCACCGATCAGCCGTAGTCCCCGAGCGCGAGATCTACGTCCTTGTCATCGGCGAGGCCTCACGCGCCTCCAGTTGGCAGCTCTACGGCTACAACCGCCCCACCAACCCGCTCCTTTCCAAGCGCAACGACCTGGCACTTTTCCGAGGCATCACCACCCAGAGCAACACCACACATAAGAGTGTCCCTCTGATGCTCTCGTCTGTCCACACCTCCGAGCACAATGAGATGTTCCGCCGCACAGGTCTTCCCGCCCTCTTCAACGAGGCTGGTTTCACGACCTATTTTATATCCAACCAAGCCCCACAGGGAGCTATGATCGACTTTCTGGCAGACGATGCCGACCACCTGATCTATCTCGACTCTCCCCGTCACGACGGCCAAATGGTGGATGCTATGCTCGAGGCCATCAATAACGACAGCTCCGACAAACTCCTCTTCATCCTCCACACCTACGGCTCGCACTTCAGCTACCACCAGCGCTATCCCCGCGAGGTGGCCACGTTCCTTCCCGACGATGATGTTGCCATAAGCCGCCGCAATGCCGAGTATATCCGCAACTCCTACGATAATTCTATTCTCTATACCGACCACGTTCTCAACGACTTAATCACTCTTCTCGAGCGCGAGGATGCTTGCTCGGCTATGCTATACTGCGCCGATCACGGCGAAGATCTCTTCGACACCGACGAGGGTCGTTTCCTGCACTCCTCGCCCACCACGACCTACCATCAGCTCCACGTCGCCTCGCTCGCGTGGTTCTCTCCCAAGTATAAGAGTATGTTTGCACCCAAGGCAGAGGCCGCCGCAGCCAACGCCACAGCTCCTGCCACGACCTACTCCGTATTCCACACTATGGCCGACATCGCTTCGATCCATTCACCCTACCTTAATACCAAGGCCTCGCTCGTCAGCCCCGACTTCGACTACTCTGCTCCGCGACTCTACCTCGACGACCACAACCACGCCGTTCGATTAGACCGCGAAATCGGCATCGATAACGAGCAGCAGGAGTTTTTCCGTCTCGCAGGCATCAACCCCTAAACTACAACAGGCATTAAAGCCTAACAACAAAAAAAGAGGGCCTCCCCTATGGGAGAAGCCCTCTAAATTATTCAAGCAAGGATTTAATAAATTATT
>JAFOEH010000359.1 GCA_017380275.1 Alistipes sp. | reverse complement strand
CAACGTCACATCCATCGTCGTCGCACCACCCGAGCATATCGGCGCCACGGGTGAGAACCACCTAACCATCAGCGGCGCAAGCGTCAGCGTCAGCATCTCACGCAGGATATTGGCCACCAAAGCCACCGTTCCCAGCTCCGCCGCCACAACAGCACCCACCGTAGGCTCCTTGAGTTGCGTGATGAGTATCGACGAGAGCGAGTAGTATCCCATTCCGCTACCTGCGGCCATCACCTCCGCCACCGACCAGCGCGAGATCAAGAGCGACACCGCCGCACTCGCCACCATCGTTCCCACAATCGTTGCACAAGGCAAGAGCAGCAGTCGCGGCGAGAGCGAGCGCAAAATCTCCTTTAGGCGCGGATCGCTTCCGATACCGACGCCCACCTGCAACATCAGCGCATACAGCACCCACATCGCCACACTTCCATCCGTCAGCCACGTCGGCAGCAGCTCACTCACAGCAGCCACAACACCCACCACAAAGGCGGCAATTATGATAAAGCTACTCCGCACGCCTACCTCCTCCCTTTACTATATTATAAACCGCGCGAGCAGCCACAACACTTCCCGCTACGGTAGCCAACGCTATCAGCACCGCATCGCCTCCCAATCGCGGCAGGTTGCGCATCACAGCCTCGTTGCCACCGATCTCGCCACCCATCACAAAGAGCAGCGCCACGATCGTCGCCATCGTTGTTGTTCCAACATATTTCACCCCCTGCCATCGGCGCAACAGATACCCTATCGCAATGCCGACAAACATCACAGCTATAATCTTAAACATCCTACTGTCAAAATTTTCTGCAAAGTTAGTCGCTTTTACTTGTTCTGCCAAACCTGCATCCTCTCACCCCGAAAAAATTGAACTCTACGCCACGAAAAAGTTTCTCTTACAGAGAAAAGGCAAAAAAATCGAAGAAAAATGAGATTTTTCACTACTTTGCGATACAAAATACCAAAATTGTTCATATATTTGCATCAGGAAAATATCTCAACACAATAAAATACTCGACTATGAAAGAGACAATCAACGTCAACATCGCCGGTCAAGCCTTCACAATGGATATGGATGCTTACACGGCGCTCACGGCCTACCTCGACGACATCGCACGTCGCCTGCCCCAGAGCGACACCGAGACTATGGCCGACATCGAAGGCCGCATTGCCGAACTATTCCGCGAGAAGGTACCCTCGCCGATGATGGTCATCACCTATGGCGTTCTGCGCAACACGATGAACCAGATCGGCCGTCCCGAGGACTTCGGAGCAGCCAACCGTCCCCTGAACTCATCAACGACACAGAAGAGCAGCGAGCGTCGCCTCTACCGCTCACGCACCGACCGCTCGATCGCGGGCGTATGCTCGGGTGTTGCCAAGTATTTCGGTCTGGAGACCTCGCTGGTGCGTATCGCTGCCATCCTCTGCATCTTCGCGGCCGGAGCAACGCTGTGGATATATCTAATTCTCTGGCTTGTTTTACCCTACGAGCCCGAAGCCTAACAAAAATAGAAAACACTTAACGAATCATAGCTATGAACGACGATAACGTAAAAGTACAAATGCGCAAAGGCATCCTCGAGTATTGCATTCTGGCCATACTCTCACGCGAGGACTCCTACGCTCCGAAGATCATCGCCGAGCTCAAGCAGGCCGAGATGATCGTTGTCGAGGGTACGCTCTACCCCATCCTCACCCGCCAGAAGAACGCTGGTCTTCTGACCTACCGCTGGGAGGAGTCGCCACAGGGCCCACCCCGCAAGTATTATATGCTCACCGAGGCTGGCCGTCAGCAGCTGGCTCTGCTTGACGAGGCGTGGAACGAGATGGTCGAGCAGATACGTCTCATTCGCCACGGCCACACCGTAATCGAATCGACCGAGGAGCCATCTACACGTCCCATCCCCGAGCTTAACCCCTCACAGGAGTAGCACTCACTCAACTAACTGATATAACAACCATTACAAACAAAACACTATTACAATGAAACGTATTCTATTTTTCATCACCGCCGTAGCCCTTATTTGCGGCTACGCGCTTCAGGCACAGGCACAGGACAACAAGTCGCAGCAGCGTTTTCGCGGTAGCGGCCGCATCATCACCGAGAAGCGCACCGTTCCCGCAGACTATCGTGGCATCATCACCAGCCGCGCCATCAAGGTTACGCTCGAGGATCGTTTAGACCCGACGGCCATCATCCGCGCCGACGACAACGTGATGTCGCATATCAAGATCGAGGATCGCAACGGCGTTCTGGAAATCAAGATTGACGACAGCATCAAAACCATCAACAACGTAACGGCCGAGGTTAGCCTTCCCAAGAGCGAGGCAATCAGCCTTTTGGAGGCGGCAAGCGCATCGCACATCAACGTCAATTACACCATCCGAAGCTCTTCGCTCGAGATCGATGCCGCTTCGGCTGCTAACATCAACATCTCGAAGGCCGACGTCGGCAATTGCGAAATAGAGGTCTCTTCGGCTGCCAACATCAGGGGGTCGATTATCGCCACCTCCTGCGAGATCGAGGCCTCATCGGCGGCCAATGCCCGACTCCAGATTCTGGCCAGCAAGTGCGAGGCCGACGCCTCATCTGCCGCAAAAATTATCCTCAGCGGCGAGGCAGGCACACTCTCGGCCGATGCCTCATCGGCTGCCGACATCAATGCCGTCAATCTCAAGATTCTCAACAATGGCATAGCCAACTCTTCGTCGGGTGCCGACATCAAGATTCAGGCTGGCAAGTCGCTCTCTGCCAATGCCTCATCGGGCGGCTCGATAAACTACAAGAGCGAAAATGACCTCAACATTAACATCAAAAAGTCAAGCGGCGGTAGCGTTCGCAAGATGTAAACACTAACACCCAACGACAATGAACGAAATCAAGAAATGTAGTATCGCTGGCGTATCGTTCACCTTGGAGCTTGATGCCTACGAGACACTAAGTCAATATCTGCAGTCGCTCCGCGACACCTACCACGACGACCCCGACGGCGAGGAGATTCTGGCCGACATCGAGGCACGCATTGCCGAGCTTATCCTCTCCACTCAGCCCGCCGATGCCATCATCGCCAAACCGCTGATTGCAAATATCATAAAGCAGAT
>JAFOEH010000358.1 GCA_017380275.1 Alistipes sp. | reverse complement strand
CGTCGGCCAACCCTGCGATGATTGGTGCGGTGCGAGTGCCCGATGGTGCGATTGATCCATTCCGACTCACTACAGCCAATTTGATCGATGCTAAGGCTCACGGTGCGGAGGTTAAGACCTATCACGAAGTGCTCGATTTTATACGCGAGCAGAATCGCATTGTGGGTGTGATGGTGCTGGATCGTCGCTCAGGCGAGAAGCAGGAGTATCGTGCTCATATTGTGGTTAATGCTGGCGGAATTTGGGGCCACGACATTGCGCAGAAGGCTGGTGTGACGGTTAAGATGTTGCCGGCTAAGGGTTCGCTTCTTATTTTTGGTCATCGTGTAAATAATATCGTGCTGAATCGTTGTCGTAAGCCTGCCGATGCCGATATCCTGGTGCCGGGAGATACCATTTCGCTCATCGGTACGACGTCGAGCAAAGTTCCTTTCGATGAGGTTGATAATATGTATGTTACGGCCGATGAGGTCGATCTGTTGCTGCGTGAGGGTACGAAACTCGCCCCATCGCTGGCCCATACGCGTATCCTGAGAGCCTATGCAGGTGTGCGCCCTCTGGTTGCTTCGGATGATGATCCGAGTGGCCGTAGCGTGAGTCGCGGAATCGTGGTGCTGGACCACGCTGCGCGCGATGGCGTGGAGGGATTCATTACCATCACGGGCGGTAAGCTGATGACCTACCGACTGATGGCCGAGTGGACAACTGACCTCATTTGCAAGAAACTCAACATCGCAAAGAGGTGTGTAACGGCCGAGGAGCCACTTCCCGGTTCGCGTCAGGAGGAGCAGAAACTCTCGCAGAAATTACACGCCATCCCCGTTGCACAGCGCGAGTCGGCAATCAACCGTCACGGTGAGCTGGCTGAGCGCGTGAATAGCACCTCGGCAGCGAAGCGTTCGCTCGTGTGCGAGTGCGAGGAGGTGTCGGTTGGTGAGGTGGAGTATGCGCTCAATGAGTTGGATGTGCATAATCTGGTGGATCTGCGTCGCCGTACGAGAGTAGGTATGGGAACTTGTCAGGGCGAGTTGTGCGCTTGTCGTGCTGCGGGATTGATGTCCGAGGCGGGTAAGTATTGTACGCGCGAGGCGAAGCAGGATCTTACGGATTTCCTTAACGAGCGCTGGAAGGGTATGGCTCCCGTTGCGTGGGGCGATACGTTGCGCGAGAGTCAGTTTACGACGTGGCTCTACGATGGAGTGTGTGGCTTGAAGAATCAGAAAAATACCATATAAAATGAAGTTCGATACAGTAATCATAGGTGGTGGTCTCGCGGGCCTTGTCTGCGGAATTTCGCTTGCCAAGAGCGGTCAGAGGTGCGCCATCATATCGTCGGGACAGAGTGCGCTGCACTTCTCATCGGGCTCGCTCGATCTGTTGTCGCAGCTACCCGATGGCAGCGCGGTGGAGTCTCCCACGAAAGCCATTGAGGAGCTGGCGAAGCAGTCGAAGGAGCACCCCTATGCCAAGTTGGGTGCGGAGCGTTTTGCGGAGCTGGCAGAGCAGTCGAAGGAGCTTTTGCAGTGGGCAGGCGTGGATACGGTCGGTAGTTCGGAGTGTAACCACTATCGCCTGACACCCGTCGGCGTGCTTAAACCGACGTGGCTTACATTCCGGGGGTATGTCAATAGCGATGTGGCTACTGGCCTAAAGTGGAAGCGTGTGGCATTGTTCAATGCCGAGGGTTTCCTCGACTTCTATCCGCAGTTCCTGCGCGATGAGTTGCGAGCTTTGGGTACGATATGCGAGGTGCATACCTTCAACCTCCCCGAGCTGGAGCAGATTCGCCAGAATCCCACCGAGATGCGTTCGGCAAATGTGGCGCGACTGTTCGACAGCGACGAAGCTATCGATGCCTTGGCCGAGATCATTCGCTCGCAGATGGGTGATGTTGAGGCGGTGTTGCTGCCTGCCGTTCTGGGTGTTGATTGCCACGATGGAGTAAAGCGTCTTGAGGAGCGCCTCGGAGTGGAGGTTGCAGTTGTGGCTACGTTACCTCCGTCGGTACCCGGATTGCAGGTTCAGGCTCTTCTGCGCCGATATTTTCAGGAGTTAGGCGGAGTGTATCTGCCAGGTGATATCGTGGTCGGGTATAAGGCTGAGGGCGATCGTATCGAGGCTGTTTATACCTCAAATCACGGCGATATAGGCTTCCGTGCCAATGACTTCGTGCTGGCTACGGGTAGCTTCTTCAGCGGAGGCCTTGAGGCCGACAATGAGAAGGTCGTAGAGCCCCTGTTTGGCGTGGATGTGGCATATGATGAGAATCGCCAGAAGTGGTATGATCGAGATCTGTTCAAGGCGCAGGGCTATGAGAGCTTTGGTGTTCGATGCGATGAGAATTTCAATGCGCAGAGAGCTGGTCGTACGGTGGATAATCTTTATGCTGTTGGTGCTTGCCTTGCGGGTTTCAATGGCGTGAAGGATGGTTGTGGCGCGGGAGTGTCGATGCTCACGGCGCTGCACGTAGCGGATGTAATTAATAAGAAGAAGTAGAGATGGTACAGCAGAGTGAATTCAATTTCGAGCAGTGTATAAAGTGTACGGTCTGCACGGTATATTGTCCCGTTGCAGCGGTCAATCCGCTCTTTGCGGGCCCCAAGCAGGCGGGCCCCGATGGTGAGCGTCTGCGACTGAAGCACCCGGGATTCTACGATGAGTCGCTGAAGTGGTGTCTCAACTGTAAGCGTTGCGAGGTGGCTTGCCCATCGAATGTGCGCATTGGTGATATAATTCAGGCGGCACGCATCAAGCATAGCAAGAAGCGTCCCGGCCTGAGGGAGTTTATGTTGGCCAACACCGATCTGGTCGGCTCGCTCGCATCGCCCTTCGCACCGGTGGTGAACTTTGCCGTTGGGCTGAAGCCTACGAAGATGGTGATGGATAAGGTGGTGGGCATCGACCACCGTCGTACTTTCCCCAAGTATGCCTTCGGCACGTTCGAGGGTTGGATGAAGCGTCAGCGCCGCAAACAGGCGAAGTTTGCCCGTCAGGTGAGTTTCTTCCACGGCTGCTACGTCAATTACAATAACCCGCAGCTGGGTAAGGATTTCGTCAAGGTGATGAATGCGCTGGGCGTGGGAGTACAGATGCTCAAAGGCGAGAAGTGTTGCGGTGTGCCCCTGATTTCGAACGGACTGATCGACAAGGCCCGCCGTCAGGGAGAGCATAATACAGCCCTGATACGCGAGTCTGTTGTGGAGAAGCGTCTGCCCGTTGTGGCGACCTCTTCGACCTGTACGTTTACGTTGCGCGATGAGTACCCCCACCTACTCGATATCGACAATAGCGATGTGCGCGATGGCGTGGAGATGGCAACGCGATATATCTATCGCCTGATCGAGTCGGGCGAGGTGCAGCTACGCTTTAAGAAGAGCGTGCGCCCCCTGCGTGTGGCCTACCATACGGCTTGCCACGTCGAGAAACTCGGCTGGTCGTACTATTCGCTTGAGCTACTACGAATGATCCCCTCGGTGGAACTCATGGAGCTTGATTCGCAGTGTTGTGGTATCGCGGGAACGTATGGCTTCAAGCGCGAGAACTATCCTACGTCGCAGTCTATCGGCGAGAGCCTGTTTGCGAAGATCGAGGCCTCGGGGTGCGATGTGGTATCGACCGACTGCGAGACCTGCAAATGGCAAATCGAGATGTCCACCTCGAAAAAAGTTATCCACCCGATCTCAATCCTCGCCGAGGCATTGGAATAAAATGAAAAGGCTGTCTATTCGGACAGCCTTTTTGTTACTCTTTAAGAGTTCCCTCCACCCACTCGCCGCAGGCCATTACGCCGCGTAGGTTGAGCTCCTGATCGAGCAGGACGATGTCGGCATCCTTGCCCACCTCGAGCGAGCCCTTGCGGTCGTGGATACCCATAATGCGGGCAGGAGTCTCGGAACTCATCCTTACGGCATCCTCGAGCGGGATGCCCGCTTGCTGCACCATTGTGCGCCAAAGACGATCCATCGTGGCGATGCTTCCTGCCAGAGCCGAGCGGTCGGAGAGTTTGCATACGCCATCCTCGATTATCACGCGCTTGTCGAACAGCTCGCCGCTGTCGCTGGCTGTACATCCCATCGCATCGGTGACAAGGCACGTTCGCTCCACGCCCTTGAATTTGTGCACCATACGCAGAATTGCTGGCGGAACGTGGATGCCATCGGCAACGAGCTCGACTGTGATGTCGTCGAGGAGGTAGATGCTCTCGATGGTACCCTCGTACTTGAATTCACGACGTTTGTGTACGCCCGTCATAGCATTGTAAAAGTGCGTGGCGTGACTATATCCCGCCTCGTATGCTGCCTTGATCTGATCGTAGCCAGCCGTGGTGTGAGCAATCGATGCGACGATACCCTTCGATGCGAGGAGCTGTCCGAACTCCAGCGCGCCCGGAAGCTCGGGCGAGGCGTCCCAGCGCTTGATGCAGTCGCTGATAGCGAGTAGCGAGGTGTACTCCTCGACGTCGGGGTTCTTGATGTATTCGGGACTCTGCCCGCCCGCCATCGGAAGGTTGAGGTAGGGGCCTTCTATGTGGAGTCCCATCATTGGCGAGTTCTCCTCGGCCATAAGTTTCGTGGTTGTGCGGATTGCCTCGGCCATCATATCGCGACTTGCGGCCGCAAGGGTGGGGTAGAGGGCCGTTGTTCCGTGGCGCATATGTGCCGCAATGGCTGTGCGGAAGGCCTCCTCGCTACACTCCAGAAAGTCGTGCCCACCACCGCCGTGCAGATGTAGGTCGATGCCACCGGGGATGATGTATGCGCCTTTTGCATCGATGATGTTGATTTCCGCCTCGGGCGAGTTGGGTGTCTGGGTGGGTAGTGTTGTGCCGTTTTCGATGCTGACGATGCGGCTACCATCGATTTTTATCGTTGCGCCGTCCATCCAACCAGCTGGGGTCAGTATCGAGCCATTTGTGATGAGTGTTAGCATTTTATGAAGGCGGGTGTTAGTTATTTGATTAATTCGAATAATTTTTTCACCATAAAATTACAAAAATTTTTCAAAAAATGTTTGCAAGAGTCAAAAAAACACTCTATATTTGCACTCGCTTTAAGACACGAAGCGTATACGATGGTGCCATAGCTCAGTTGGTAGAGCAAAGGACTG
>JAFOEH010000357.1 GCA_017380275.1 Alistipes sp. | reverse complement strand
GTGGCGTGGCTGCTGAAGGTCTATGCCCTCAAGCCGATATACTTCGAGCTGATGCTCCGAGGCCTGTATTAATAAAAAGTAATGAGGGTGCCAAGCTTAGATGCTGGCACCCTCATTTTTTAGAATTGCATAGCAGAAGCTATTTTTTCAGGAAGCAGGTCTTCAATACGATGCTGCTGCCATCGATTTTACAATCTACCTCCTCGGGGTTGTCCGTAAGGCGGATGCTCTTCACTTTGGTTCCGCGCTTGATGACCATCGACGAGCCCTTAACCTTCAAATCCTTGATGACGGTTACGGCATCGCCATCCTGAAGTTCAGCTCCATTGCTGTCCCTGGCCACCTCGACGCTGCTTGCTCCGTCTGCCGCCTCCTCAAACTCATACGAGCAATCGGGGCACACATACAGAGAGCCATCAAAATATACATACTCGCCGCCGCACTTCGGGCACTTAGAAATTTCGTTCATACAATTTAGTTTTTAATAATCCAGACAATCAACAAATATCTCGCGCTGGAACGACTCATTGAGCGACATATAGGTCTGCGTGCTTGAGACGCCCTGAACGTGGAGGATCTTGTCGAAAATCGTGCGCATCAGGTGTTCGTTGTCGATGCAGTAGAGCTTCACCATAAGGTTGTACGAGCCCGTGATGTAGTGACACTCGACAATCTCGGGGATGTGCTTGAGTTGCTCGACGGTGTCCTGCTGGCGCGTGATATCGTTCACGCGGATCGAGATGAAGGCACACACATCGAAGCCGAGCGACTTGGGTGCTACCACCAGGCGGCTGCCCTGAATGATGCCCATATCCTCCAGCTTGCGGATGCGCTGGTGGATGGCCGCGCCCGAGATGCCGCACTCGCGGGCAATCTCAAGGAAGGGCGTGCGGGCGTTCTTGATAAGAAAACGAAGAATCTTCTTATCCGTAGCATCTAAAGTTGTCTTTGCCATAGCTTTGCACTATTATTTCAATACTCCCAACTCCTTGCCGATCTTCACGAAGGCCTCGACGCAGCGATCGAGCTGCTCGGTGGTGTGGCCTGCCGACACCTGCACGCGGATGCGGGCCTGTCCCTTGGGCACTACGGGGTAGTAGAATCCCGTCACGAATACGCCCTCCTCCTGCAACTTGGCAGCGAAATCCTGCGAGAGCTTGGCGTCGTACAACATTACGGCGCAGATAGCCGACTGCGTGGGCTTGATGTCAAAGCCCGCTGCAACCATCTTGGCGCGGAAGTGCTCGACGTTGGCAGCCAGACGGTCGTGAAGCTCGTCCGACTCCTCCAGCATCTTGAACATCTCGATACCGGCACCCACAACTGCGGGGGGCAGCGAGTTAGAGAACAGATAGGGGCGTGAGCGCTGACGCAGCATATCGATAATCTCCTTGCGGCCCGTGGTAAAACCACCCACAGCACCACCGAAGGCCTTGCCCAGCGTACCGGTCAGGATATCGACCTCACCGCGCAGGTTGTAAAGCTCCGTAATACCGCGGCCCGTCTTGCCCAGCACACCTGCCGAGTGGCACTCATCGACCATCACCAGCGCGTCGTACTTCTCGGCCAGAGCGCAGATCTTATCCAGCGGAGCGGCGTTGCCGTCCATCGAGAATACGCCGTCGGTCACGATGATGCGGAAGCGCTGAGCCTGTGCGCGCTTCAGGCAATCCTCCAGCTCATCCATATCGGCATTGGCGTAGCGGTAGCGCACAGCCTTGCACAGACGCACACCGTCGATGATCGAGGCGTGGTTCAGCGCATCCGAGATGATTGCATCCTGCTCGGTCAGCAGGGGCTCGAACACACCGCCGTTAGCGTCGAAGCAGGCAGCGTAGAGGATGGTATCCTCCGTTCCGAAGTAGTCGGCGATAGCCTTCTCCAGCTGCTTGTGCATATCCTGACAGCCGCAGATAAAGCGCACCGATGACATACCGAAGCCGCGCTCGTCCATAGCCTTCTTCGCCGCCTCGATAAGGCGGGGATTATCCGACAGACCGAGGTAGTTGTTGGCGCAGAAGTTGAGCACCTTCTTGCCCGCTACGTCGATTTCGGCCTTTTGGGGCGACTCGATAATACGTTCCGTTTTGTAAAGACCGGCAGCCTTGATGTCGGCCAGCTCCTTCTGGAGATGTTCTTTGATCTTTCCGTACATAACTTAATTGTTTAAGAGTGCTTACATATCTTTCCCTGCTTCCTTTCGCTCTTCTTTCTGATCGGGCCTGATTGCGCCCTTCGGCCGCAGTTGTAGTTTCTGACCCAACGCCGCCATTAAGGCGAGAGCAGAGGCAGCTTGCTGACTTTGCCAAGCCGGGGCGGTGAAAAGCCGCGATAGTGGATTACCCCCAACCCCCGCCTCAGGCAGGGGCTTTGGTCGCCGCGAAGCGGCTCCATTGTAAGAGCTACTGAAAGCTGTGCAAACGATATGTTGCTTAGTTATTATTTATGGTTTCTGTTTTTATATGTTTTGTAATATTTTGCAGCTCGATTGCTTACACTTTTCAACAAAATTACAAATTTTACTTTTATTGCACAATACTTTTCCCCGATTTTTTTGCCCATAGGTTACAGATTGTAATTTTAATCTGCCACTATGCACTAAAATCTATTTACGAATAGATTTTGTAAAATAGATAAGTGTTAGTAACTTTGCCCTTACTATGGAACAGAATTACATCCGCGAGGAGCGTTACGACGCCGACCGCATCGAAAAACTTGCATACCACTATCGTGAGATTCTCTCGTTGCTGGGCGAGGATCCCGAGCGCGAGGGACTACTGAAGACTCCCGAACGCGTAGCCAAAGCTATGTCGTTCGTGACGAAGGGTTACTCGCAGGACCCCATCGAGATTATCAACTCGGCAACCTTTACCGAGGAGTATCAGCAGATGGTGCTGGTGAAGGATATCGAGCTCTTCTCGATGTGCGAGCACCATATGATGCCCTTCGTGGGTAAGGCCCACGTCGCCTACATCCCCAATGGCAAGATTACGGGCCTGTCGAAGATTGCCCGCGTTGTCGAGTGCTTTGCCCGCCGCTTGCAGGTGCAGGAGCGACTGACGGTGCAGATCCGCGACTGTATTCAGGAGGCGTTGAACCCCATCGGCGTAGCCGTTGTGATCGAGGCGAGCCATATGTGTATGCAGATGCGTGGCGTCGAGAAGCTCGGCTCATCGACCACCACCTCGGCCTTCACGGGCGTCTTCCTCAAGGACACCCGCACCCGCGAGGAGTTCCTCACGCTGATTAGTAACAAATACCGCTAAACGATGATACGCCCGCTCTTGATTCTGCTCACGATGCTGCTCTGCTGCTCGTGTCGCAGCGAAAAAACCACCGCCTCGGAGGCTGCGCTGAAGGTCATCTCGTACAACGTGCGCTACACGGGCGAGCCGGCAACCGATGGCGAGAATCATTGGAGCTACCGCCGCCACGCCTCGATCAATATGGTGCGCGAGGAGCGCCCCGCCGTGATCGGCACGCAGGAGGTGCTGGCCGAGCAGCTGGAGTTCCTCAGCGAGAACCTGCCCGAATATGAGGCCGTAGGCGTTGGCCGCGATGATGGAGCCTCGGCCGGCGAGCATATGGCCATCTTCTATCGCAAGGAGGCTGTCGAGATGCTGGATTGGGGCACGTTCTGGCTCTCCGAGACGCCCGATAGCCCCACGATGGGCTGGGATGCGGCCTGCTACCGCACCTGCACCTGGGCTCGTCTGCGCGACAGGGCATCGGGCAAGGAGTTCGTGCTGATGAACACCCACCTCGACCACGTCGGTCAGTTGGCACGCGAGAATAGCATTGGGCTGCTGATGCAGCGAATGAGTGAGTTGGTGGGCGATGATATACCCGTAGTTATGACGGGAGATTTTAACTCTACCACCGACCAGCCGATCTACGCCCCGCTCAAGGCCGCGATGCAGGATGCCCGCGAGGTGGCCACTGTGAGCGATCCCCGCCCCACGTTCAACGGCTGGGGCCGAGGCAACAGCGTCATCGACCACATCTTCGTGCGAGGCGTCAAGGTGGATCGTTTCGAGGTGCTGTGCGACAAGAACTACGGCGCGCCCTACATCTCGGATCACTATCCCGTGGCGGCGGAGATTAGATTTTAGAGACCAATAATCATAAAAACTAAAATATTGATATTATGAAAAGAATCATTGTTTTAATTAGTGTTTTATTCTTTTTTGCTTGTTCAAAAGATGACTCTTCTCCAACAATCCCTGAAAGTTTTAGAGATGGTGATAAAATATATTTTGATAGTGAAAAAACAAGCAACGGATATGCAAGTTGGGTCGGCCCTTGGTTTTATGTAAAAGGGTTTACGTCTAATCAATGGTGGCATGGCGATAATCCTGTTGAAGTTTCTGATAAAGTTTCTCGAGGATCATATACATATGAACTCATAGATAGTAAAACAGCAGTATTATATAGTACAAACTATCAAGCAACATCTGGAAGGAGCTGGACTATATATACTAACATGATTTATGAAACACCAAGAACAGGTAGATATAAATCAACAATAACTCATAATGGGTTACAGCAAGAGGTTGAAGGAACCTTTACAATTTATTTATATGAAGAAAACCAATAAAATATACGACAATGAAACAGCTTTTATTATTTGCCCTGACGGCTGCCGCAGCTCTCACGCTCAGCTCGTGCGCCGAGAAGAAGAACGACATCAAGGTCATCTCGTACAACGTGCGCGTTAATGTGGAGAGCGATGGCGAGAACAAGTGGGACTTGCGCAAGCACGCATCCGTTGCTATGATCAACGAGGAGAAGCCCACAATCTTTGGTCTGCAGGAGGCTAAGCCCGAGCAGATGCAGTATTTGGTTGAGAACCTGCCCCAGTATGGCCACATCGGCGTAGGCCGCGAGGATGGCGTATCGTCGGGTGAGCATATGACTATCTTCTACCTCAAGGACGAGGTTGAGCTTCTGGATGGCGGCACCTTCTGGCTCTCGGAGACCCCCGAGGAGCCCTCGATGGGTTGGGACGCTGCGTGCAAGCGCTCTTGCACCTGGACCAAGCTGCGTATGAAGGATACGGGCAAGGAGTTCGCCTACATCAACACCCACCTCGACCACGTCGGCAAGGTGGCACAGCGCGAGGGCTTGGCACTGATCTGCAAGCGTTTTGCCGAGATCGTTCCCGTGGGTATGCCCGCATTCCTCACGGCCGACTTCAACGCCGTTACTTCGGATCCCATCTTCGAGCCCCTGAATGCCGAGATGCTCGACGCCCGCGAGGTAGCTCCCGAGACCGACCGTCGTGGTACGTTCAACGGCTGGGGTAAGGCCGACTCGGTTATCGACCACATCTTCTTCCGTGGTGCCGAGGCTCACACGTTCAAGGTGTTGCGCGACAAGGATTATGGTGCGCCCTTTATTTCGGATCATTATCCCGTGGTTATGACCGCTACTTTCTAAATCTACGCCTCAGATTGCGGCCACAGGCCGCAGTTGCAACTCTGACCCACCCCCAACCCCCGCCTCAGGCAGGGGCTTTGGTCGCTCCGCTCCGATGGTTGCGGCGAGGGAAGGAGTATAGTATATTTTAGCAATCACACCACATATAGGCTACTAACTTTTCAGTTGGTAGCCTATACTTTTGCTATATTTTTGCTATCTTTGCTTACTCAAAAAACACAAAAACTATGGAACAACAGATACGAAAACTCCTCTCTGCGATCTCTCATCCCGAGACGCAGCAGGACATCGTCGCAAGTGGCGTAGTAGAACAGGTAACAGCCCGCGAGGATAAGATAACCGTCGTATTGTGCTTCCCCAAGGCGCGCGACCCCTTTGCCGTGCGCATCCGCAACCTTGTGGAGAAGACTCTTAAGGATGCCTACCCCTCGGCCAGCGACAACATCACCGTAGTGATGAAGGAGGGCACACCCCGCGCTCCGCAGCCCAAGCGCGAGAGCACAACCACGACCGTCGGCAAGATTATCGCCGTAGCTTCGGGCAAGGGTGGTGTCGGCAAATCGACCGTCACGGCCAATCTGGCCCTCACGTTGCGAAATATGGGCTACCGCGTTGGCGTTCTCGATGCCGATATCTACGGCCCCTCGCAGCACAAGATGTTCGGCGTGGAGGATTATCTGCCCGATGCGGTGCAGGAGAATGGTATGGATTACATCGTGCCGGCGCGCTCGATGGATATCGAGCTGATGTCGATTGGCTTCTTCATCAACCCCGACGATGCGCTGATGTGGCGCGGTGCTATGGCGACGAACGCCCTGAAGCAGCTGCTGCACCAGACCAAGTGGGGCGGCCTGGACTTCCTTCTCATTGATATGCCCCCGGGCACGGGCGATATCCACCTGACGATGATCTCGGAGATCAAGATGGATGGTGCCGTGATCGTCTCTACGCCCCAGCAGGTGGCCGTTGCGGACGTTGTGCGTGGCGTCGAGATGTTCCGCCACGAGCAGGTTGCCGTTCCCGTCTTGGGAGTTGTTGAGAATATGGCGTGGTTCACACCCAAGGAGCTGCCCAATAACCGCTACTACATCTTTGGTCAGGGCGGCGCAAAGGAGTACGCCGAGAAGGCTGGCGTGCCGTTCCTGGGCGAGATTCCGCTCATTCAGGCCATTATGGAGGGTGGCGAGTGTGGCACTCCGACTGTCGAGACCGACCCCGAAGTCGAGCGCTACTACCGCTCCGCCGCCGAAAAGATGATCGCGCAGTTGTAACAAAAACAGAGGCTATTGAGTGTATCAATAGCCTCTATCTTTTAATCCTCCTCTTCGTCGAAGTACATTCCGTCCATCAGGGCGTCGATTTCGCGGCGCTCCTTCTTGGTGGGACGGCCCGTGCCGCGCTCGCGGAAGACGAAGATCGTCTCGCGCGGTGTGGAGAGTTTATCCAGCTCCTCCTGCGGGGTGATGTTGAGGCAGTAGGTGGGTACGTTCTTCGCGCCCTGACGGCTCGAAACCAGCTCCAGCACCTTATAACGGTACGTCACGGGCATCTTCTTGACCGAGATCACATCGCCCTGCTTCACCTCGCGCGAGGGTTTGGCGTAGGCATCGTTCACCAGCACGCGGTTGTTGCGGATGGCGTCGGCTGCATCGGAGCGCGTCTTGAACACTCGCACAGCCCATAGATATTTATCCAATCTTACTTGATCCATAACACTCTTATTTAATCCATTTCAGACATACGGGGTGGCTCAGCTGCAGACTCTCGTCAGTCGGGCTCAGGAGTCCCGTCTGGCTATCCCTGCGATAGACCTCCACGCGGTCGCTGTCGCGCACGGCAACCAGCACAAACTCCCCATCGGGCGTGAGCGTGAAGTTGCGCGGGTGGATGCCCGTAGGCGTGTAGCCAATCTTCTTTAGCGTGCCATCCTCCGAGATACGGAAGGTCGAGATTCCATCCTCCTTGAGGCGGTTGCTCGCATAGAGGAAACGGCCATCGGGCGAGAGGTGAATGTCGGCACAGCCGCCACCGCCCACGCTGTCGGAGGCAATCTCCTGCTTGAGGCTAAGGCCCTCGGTCTCAATATCAAACACCGACACCGTACCTGCCAACTCATTGAGCGCGTAAGCCGTCAGACCATCCTTCGAGAATGCCATATGGCGCGGGCCGGCACCTGCCGTAAGCTCCGTTCTGAAGATCTCGCTGTCGGGAGCGACGATGCGGAAGATCTCGCTGCGCCCCAGATCCGTCACAAATATAGACTCCCCATCGGGTGCGGGGAAGATGCCGTGAATGTGCGAAGGGCTGCCCTGCTTGGGCTCATACTCCTGCTCCACAGCCTCACCGAGCGAGCCATCCGCCATAATGGCAAATCGTGTCAGCGAGCCGCCCGTATAGTTGGCCGTATAGACGTAGCCCTTGTGCAGGGCGACGTAGCAGGGCGAGGCGCCGCGAGTGGGCTGGCGCGAGAGGAGCGTATAGCTATCACTTCCCGAGTCGTAGCGGAAGGCGTTGAGGGCCGAGTTATCGTCGCTGCCACCCTCGCTCACGGCGTAGAGCATATCGCCCTCGATGGCGAGGTACGACGGGTTATCGACCTTGATGACAAGCTCCACCTCGGAGAAGAGTCCCGTCGAGGTGTCGAATGTGGTGCGGTAGATGCCCTCGCTCGTGGCATCGGTGTAGGTGCCGATGAGCAGCGTCAGCGGCTCCTCTGCGGGCTTAGGCTGCGAGCAGGCCGCAAGTGCAAGTGCAAGGATGATTGATAGGTATTTCATAGCGTTGATTTTTATTCCTCCTCCTTATGATACGAACCTTCGATATTCTGTCGGCTGACGCTCAGGATCAATCCCAGCGCCACCGAGGTGAAGAGCAGCGACGAGCCTCCGCGCGAGATCATCGGCAGGGGCTGTCCCGTCTCGGGCAGGATATTGACCGTAACCATAATGTGCAGCAGCGCCTGTCCCGTGATGAGCATCGCCAGGCCGAGCGACATCATCGAGGGGAACTTCTTGGGGCAGTGGTGGAAGATCTCTATGGCGCGGTAGAATATCCAGAGGTAGAGCGCCATCAGCAGCAGCGCAATGACGATGCCGTACTCCTCGATGAAGAAGGCGTAGGCGTAGTCGCTCTCGGGGTGTGTCATCTCCACGCGGGCGGCACTCTGGCCCGCACCACGACCCATAAAGCCTCCGTTGTGGATGGCTATCATCGAGCGCTCGGTGTCGCTCAGCTCCTGCACGTCGATGGTGGTGCGATCCTCGGTCCACACCTCAATCCACGTCGAGATACGTCCTCCGGCCGTATGGCTGCGGCCAAGACCGAGTATGCCGACCAATGCCGCGCCCACCATCGCCCACAGCAGCACGCGCCCGATCTCGTAGCGGTTGACACGGCCGATGAAGAGCATAGCAATCGAGATTCCGAAGACCAGGATGGCCGACGAGGTGTGCGCCGGCATAATGACCATACAGGCCAGCACGATGGGCAGGAATATCGGCAATCCGCCCTCGCGCCAGATGCGGCGTTGCTTGGCGTTCTTGCGCCAGGTCCAGAACTTCAGGCTCGGCACGATCTGCATCGTTGCGATCGACGACTGACGGTCGGCCAGAACGCGCGCCAGATACATCACCATCGTCACCTTCAGCACCTCCGAGGGCTGGAACTGGAAACC
>JAFOEH010000356.1 GCA_017380275.1 Alistipes sp. | reverse complement strand
CATATTGTAACGACGACGAATATGGCGCACATACGGCACATCGGCCCTCATCTGCTGCTTGGTGATTCCCACATCCTCGGGACAGGTCGGCGCACCCACGATCGAGAGCATCTTGTGCATCTGATCGAACGTATAGCACTGCTCCTGCAGCTTCCGTTTCAGCTCAGGCCAATTCTCCTTTACTACCTGCAACTGATGGCGCACACCCTCCTTATCGGCATACTTCGCCATCACCTCCGTAACGCCCAACTCGGCAAACGCCTCGCCAGCGAACAGTTCCTCCGCCGCACGGCGCACCTCCTCGCCACTCGGCCAACGCTCCACAGCGCGCTCCACGTCGAGTTCCGTAAAGTCGGTCTTATACATCTGGTCGAACATCGCACACATCATCAGCGTTCCGACACTCACCTGAAAACCGTGCGAGGGCGTAACGCCATTGTGCTTATGGTCGCGCATATTCCATAAGTGGCTGAACAGGTGATCGGTACACGATGCCGGACGGCTCGAACGCGCTGCCTGCATAGCAAAACCGCTGAGCATCAATCCCTCCACAAACGGAGCAATAGCCTCGGGCTTGAGCGCTGCCACACCCTCGGGATCGGCCAGCGAAGCCTTCAGGTTGCTCTGCGAAATGTGCCACGCCTCGGCGTGAATAGGCTCCGAACCCACGAAGTCTGCAATGATCCACTCCGCACCCGCAGGAATCTTCGCCGCCAGATCGGCATAACCCGCAGCCGTCATCTCGCGCGGTGCCTTCGCCATCACACCCACATCGGCCAAGATAGCTCGCGGAGCAGGGCAGGTGAAGGTCTGCTTCATACTCTTGTACGTTATCGACGCACCGAACGACGAATATCCATCCACCGAAGCCGCCGTCGCCACACACATATATGGGCGCTCGCGATGGTACGACGATAACTTGCATAGGTCGTTTATCGTACCCGATCCTACGGCCACAGCCAGAGCATCGGTTGCAGCCAGACGCTCGTCCAGCATTTCGATAAATTTCCACTCGGCGTGCAGATCCTTATCGGTAAAGATGTAAGGCTCATCGCAATCCACGCCCGCCTTCTTTAGACTCGCTTGCGCCGCCTCACCCGCAGCACGCCAGGTATTCTCGTCGGCCACGACGATAGCTCGCTTATCGGGGAACTGCTCCTTAAACATCGCTCCCACGCCATCCAGAATATCTACTCCAATCTCCAAAGCGGCCGTATCGGTCGCCGCAGCCAATGCTTTGGCCACAAGTTGACTCTGACTCATTCGTAACTGATTTTAGTGATAATAAACAAAGTTACTCAATTTTTCTTATATATGTACCTTCTCTGCAATAAAAAAGTCTGTTACGCCAATCGCAACAGACTCTCACATTTTAGAAATTGTATAGCAAGATGAACTTCAAGAGTGAATATACCCTAAATCACCTTGCACGACAATCTCCCTCTTATTTTACTCGCCTAATTATCTCTGCACCGTGCAGAATAGCCTCCTCGTTCTGCGGCAGCATCTTCCACGCACGCTCGGGCAGCGACTTTTTCAGTCCCTGCATCACATACTCCATCTGCACCACAGGCTTCACCTTCAGGTATCCTCCCAAGATCATCGTATTGAACATCTTGGCCTGCCCCAAACGCGCACACTCAGCCGCAGCGTCAATCTCATAAATCTCAATATCATCACGCGACGGCAAGCGCGTAATACCATTCGTATCGTAGATCAGCACTCCGCCGGGCTTCACCTTCGACTCGAACTTATCCATCGACTGCTGATTCAGAATAATGGCCGTATCGAACTGATCGGCAATGGGCGACGAGATCTTGCGATCCGACACAATCACCGTCACGTTGGCCGTACCGCCACGCATCTCGGGGCCGTACGAGGGCATCCACGTCACCTCGTAATCCTGCATCACACCCGAGTAGGCCAGAATCTTGCCCATCGACAAGACACCCTGACCGCCAAAACCTGCTATAATAATTGTCTCTTTCATACCTTCCGTTGTTTACTATTTAGGCAACTCCGCGCACTTAATATCTCCCAGCGGATAGTGCGGGAACATATTCTCCTCCATCCAGCGATTCGACTCTACGGGCGAGAGCTTCCAGCCGCTATTACACGTTGCCACCACCTCGACAATCGAGTAGCCATTACCCGCGAGCGAGTTCTCAAATGCCTTGCGGATAGCCTTCTTGCACTTACGCACCGCTGCAGGCGTATGAACACTCTGGCGT
>JAFOEH010000355.1 GCA_017380275.1 Alistipes sp. | reverse complement strand
TTTATCATAACGAAAACGTGTAATCAATCCCGATGACGTGACCTCTCATTCTCCCCAGCGTCCACTGCGTCAGATCGCCCGACGGATAGTCGTACGCCGCCTTCAGCGACCTGTCGAGATTAACCATATAATAAAAATTCATTCTGTTCTTGCTGTTGATCTTCATCTCCGACCCGGCCACCAACCTGACGCAGCTGACGTAGCTGTGTCGCCCAACCACCTCGCTCAGGCAGTTGCCGACTCTATCCTTCGCGTTGCAGAGCACGAACAGCTCGGCGTAGGCGTATGGAGTCCAGCGCGAAGAGTTGCGGTATGCGCCTCGCAGTTGTGTTCTCATCGTGAGCGATGGCTTTGGTGTGGTGTTGTGGTCAATCTCAAAATCGCTCCAGATCAGCATCATAAGCTCCTTGAGCGAGAGATCGAAACGCCCGATAGACATCTTACCCGTGAGGGTGGTTATCGAGCGGTGTTTGTTGCGCCAATTCTGGCCGACGCGCTCTGTGAGGAGCGCATATTCCGTCGTTGCATCAAGGAACTTCAGCGGGCGGTAGCGTACCATCATAGCCGACAGGATCACATCCATCTTCCCCATATTCTGCTTCACGCGTCCCTCCTCGCTCCAGGTGAGCTGCCACTTCTGGCTGAGCGGAATCTCGAGTGCCACCTTCAGTCGGCCTTGCAGGTCGTTGTCGGTGGTGCGGCTGAGCGGAATCTCAATCACGTCACTCTGTGCCGAGGCGGTCGCTATGCAGCAGAGAAATAATATGGTTGTGAGGACTCTTTTCATATGCGGTGATTTTACAGCATTAGTACGCAGGGCGAGTCCACAAATGTAGCACTTTTTTGTTACTTAACGGAAAATCCGTCCGTTTTTGTATGTGCGACCAAAAAATTAAGGCCACTCCTCGGAGCAGCCCTAATTCTCAAACCTTATATATAATATATATATGTATTATTATTTTCGCTTACTAACAATATCGAGCTCGCTCATAATATGCTTGCAGCCTGCGAACTTGTCGATAACGAAGAGAACGTAACGCACATCCACCGCGATACAACGCTGCAACTCGGGCTCGAATGCCACATCACCCGACATAGCCTCCCAGTTGCCGTCGAATGCCAGACCGATCAGGCGGCCGTTGCCGTCGAGCACGGGCGAACCAGAGTTACCACCCGTAATATCGAGGTTGCAGAGGAAACCAACGTGCAGCTTGCCATCAGCATCGGCATAGCGGCCGTAATCCTTCTTGCGGAAAAGCTCCTTGAGCTTCTCCTCGACGGTGAACTCCAGCGGGTTCGAGGTATCCTCCTTCGCGATTACACCCTCGAGTGTAGTGAAGTAGTTGTAGGTGATGGCGTCGGCGGGGTTGTAGGGCAGCACCTGACCGTAGGTGAGGCGGATCGTGAAGTTCGCATCCGAGTACCACGCCTTCTTGGGATCCATCTTCATACGACCATCGACGTAGAGGCGGTGAGCCTCGTTGTACTTGGGTGAGAGTGCCTGATAAGCGGGCACGAGCGAGTTGTAGCTCTTGATCACCGACTGCGCCAGCGCATAGGCGGGATCCTCCTTGCGAGCCTCGTCGCTCAGGTTCTTAGCCTTCTCCAATGAGTAGAATGCCGAGTTGCTGTACAACCAATCAACATAGCGGTCGATGTCGCCACCGAACTGCGTGTCGATAACCTCCGCGTAGATCGAGGGCAGATACTTGGGATCCATATTCTCGCGTGCGATGGTCATCATACGCTTTGCAACCTTGCGGTCGAGCTCCACCTCATAATCCTTGTAGAATGCCTCCAGACGGGGCGTAGCGGTGCGAGCGGCGGTGATAATCTCAATGCCGCGCAGGAATGCCTCCTGCAGGTACTGCATCGAACCCTCGATGGGGGTAATCTCGGCAATCACCTTCTCCATATTGGGCAGCGCATCCATATAGCGCTCCTCGGGCAGCGTGTTGGCGTTGGCCCACTTCTGGAACGCCTGCTCCTCGCTCTGCTTCAAGCCCTTGACGTTGAGCTTCGTAATACCGTTCGACATACCGATCGAGTTCTTCCAGTAGTTCGATGAGCTGGCATACTTTGATGCGTACTTGATGCGTACTGCGTCGCTTGCCTCCATCGCCTCCCACAGAATCTCCTGACGCTCGCCGCGGATGAAGATACGCTGCGGGTTATCAACCTCCAGCATCTGGTCGATCTCGTACGAGGTCATATAACGTGTGGTCGAGCCGGGGAAGCCCATCACCATCGAGAAGTCACCCTCCTTGTAGCCGTCGATCGAGATCTCGAGATGACGCTTGGGCTTGTAGG
>JAFOEH010000354.1 GCA_017380275.1 Alistipes sp. | reverse complement strand
GTCAATGCCCTGACCTACCATCTGAAGGATCTGCCCCTGTTCCAGGAGGGCGATATGCGCGCGGGATTGGTACACCGCATCGACAAGGATACCTCGGGTCTGCTGGTCGTGGCGAAGAACGAGCGTTCGCACGCACGATTGGCCAAGCAGTTCTTCGACCACACGATTCATCGCCGCTACGTTGCCCTTGTGTGGGGTAATCTTGAGCAGGACGAGGGTACAATCATCGGCAACATCGGTCGTAGCCCGAAGGATCGCCTGCAGATGTATGTCTTTGCCGACGGCTCGGACGGCAAGCACGCCGTGACGCACTACCGCGTGCTGAAGCGATATGGCTACGTCACGCTCGTGGAGTGCCGTCTGGAGACGGGCCGCACACACCAGATTCGTGCGCATCTCTCGTGGCAGGGACACCCTCTGTTTAACGATGCGCGCTACGGAGGCGACAGAATACTGAAGGGCACGACCTTCTCGAAATATAAGCAATTCATCGAAAACTGCTTCACGCTGCTGCCTCGTCAGGCTCTGCACGCACGCTCGCTCGGATTTGTGCACCCCACAACGGGCAAGGAAATGCACTTCGAGAGCGAGTTGCCAGAGGATTTGAAGGCTGTGATTGCCAAGTGGGACGGCTACGTTGCGGCAAGGGCCCTGGAGGAGGAGTAGCAGGCTAAGGTAAACCCCGAAAAACTTGTCGTAGATAAGGTAAACCAAGAAAAATGTTTTTGCCAACAACTATAAAGGAGGTGCGCGCACTTGGATGGGATTACATCGACGTGATCCTCTTCACGGGCGATGCCTACATCGACCACCCGGCATTCGGGGCGGCCGTCATCGGTCGTCTGCTCGAGGCCGAGGGCTACCGCGTGGCTATCGTTCCGCAGCCAAACTGGAGGGACGACCTGCGCGACTTCACGAAGCTCGGCGCGCCACGACTCTTCTTCGGAGTCTCGGCAGGCGCGATGGACTCGATGGTGAATCACTACACGGCCAACATCCGCCTGCGTAGCAACGATGCCTACACGGCCGGCGGCAAGGCGGGATTTCGTCCCGACCACGCGGCAACGGTATATACACATATTCTTAAACGCCTCTATCCGCACGTTCCCGTCGTTGTAGGAGGCATTGAGGCTTCGCTCAGGCGCCTCACGCACTACGACTACTGGAGCGACAGCCTCAGGCCCTCGATGATCGTCGAGAGCGGGGCCGATCTGCTGATCTACGGTATGGGCGAGCGTGTTGTTCAGCAGGTGGCACGAGCTATGCGTAACGGATTCAATGCCAAGCTACTGCGCAAAATCAATCAAGTCGCCTTCGTGGCCGACAAGAGCTACGTCGAGCGACTCGATCCCGACACCACCATCCACCTGCACTCATTCGAGGAGTGCCAGCGCGACAAGCGAGCCTTCGGCGAGAATTTCGTCAAGGAGGAGCTGCTCAGCAACCAGATGGAGCCAAAGACCACGCTCGTCGAGCAGGTGGGCGATAAATATATCGTCGTAACGCCACCCAATACCACCCTTTCGACCGAGGAGCTGGACCACTCGTTCGATCTACCCTACGAGCGAGCACCCCACCCCCGCTATCGCGGCAAGGGCGACATCCCGGCGTGGGAGATGATCAAACACTCGATAAATATCCATCGCGGCTGCTTCGGCGGCTGTGCCTTCTGCACCATATCGGCACATCAGGGCAAGTTCATCAACTCGCGCAGCGAGCGGTCGATCCTGGCCGAGGTGGAGAAGGTTACGCGGATGCCCGACTTTCGCGGCTACCTCTCGGATGTGGGTGCGCCATCGGCAAATATGTACCGTATGGGAGGCAAGAACAAGCAGGCGTGCCGACGTTGCAGCCGTCCGTCGTGTCTGCACCCGAAGCGTTGCCCCAATCTGGACAACGACCACCATCCGCTCCTGGCACTGTATGAGAAGATCCGCGCGGTGAAGGGCATCAAGAAGGCATTTATCGGTAGCGGAATACGATATGATCTATTCGACGAGTCGCCCTATCTTGAGACTGTTGTCAAGCACCATACATCGGGCCGACTGAAAGTTGCTCCCGAGCATACCGAGGATCACGTTCTGGAGTTGATGCGCAAGCCTCCGTTTGCGATGTTCGAGCAGCTGAACCGCGACTTCCGCTCGATTTGCGAGCGTGAGGGGTTGCGATACCAGCTCATACCTTATTTTATATCGTCACACCCTGGTTGCCGCGAGGCCGATATGAAGGCTCTCTCGCAGAAGGTGCTGGGACGTCTGCATTTTGAGCTGGAGCAGGTGCAGGACCTCACGCCCACGCCGATGACGCTTTCGTCGGTGATGTTCTACACGGGCGAGAACCCATATACGGGCGAGAAGGTATTTGTGGCACGGTCGCAGGAGGATAAGCGCCGGCAGAAGGCATACTTCTTCGGCGAGAAGGAGCCTCGCCGCGGCACACGAAAGCAAGGCGCTGCAACAGAGAACCAGAAAAGGGCGACTCCGCAGAAGCGAGTCCGCAGAAGATAATAAAAAAGCCGGCAGCTATGCGCTGTCGGCTTTTTTTATCTAAGGGATCTACCCTTACTCCTCGTCCTCGTCGGCCTCGGCCATCGTGTGGTAAACGTTCACGATGTCGTCGTCCTCCTCGAGCTTCTCCTGAAGCTTCTCAACGTCGGCACGCTGCTCGGCGGTGAGTTCCTTGGTGTCGGTGGGGATACGAACGCCCTCACCCGATACCAGCTCGTGGCCGTTATCCTCGATCCACTTCTGGATAGCACCAAATGACTCGTAGGGTGCGCTCACGGTCACCTCGCCATCCTCTGCGAAGAACTCATCAACGCCCAGGTCAATCATCTCGAGCTCCATCTCCTCGGGATCGAACTCAACGGTAGGCTTGAACTTGAACACACACTTGTGCTCGAACATAAATGCCACGCTACCTGAGTTACCGAGCGTACCGCCACACTTGTTGAAGTACATACGAACGCTGGCTACGGTACGGTTGGTGTTGTCGGTTGCGGTCTCAACCAAGAAGGCAACACCGTGGGGGCCGTAACCCTCGTAGATCATCTCCTTGTAGTCGGCAGCATCCTTGTCCGTTGCACGCTTGATGGCGCGCTCGATGTTCTCCTTAGGCATATTCTCTGCCTTTGCGTTCTGAATCAAAATACGCAGACGTGTATTAGAGTTGGGGTCTGAACCTGCAGCCTTAACTGCGATTTCAATCTCCTTACCGATCTTGGTAAACACGCGGGCCATATGACCCCAACGCTTCATTTTTCTTGCTTTGCGATACTCAAACGCTCTTCCCATAGTGAGTTATTTTTTGATATTATTTTTCTAATTAGCCGCAAAATTAGCAAAAAATTATTAAAAAATCTGTTTTTGCAATATTAAAATATGTCAATCGCTAAAATGCATATCCTGAGGCAACAAATTTAAGATTTTTCTCTCCGCCATCAAAAACCATCCAATAATAAATCCTATCTTAGAGAGAATTTATTAACTTTGTCTGTGAATTTGCTATCGCAGATTACAACTACTAACAACCTAAAAATATTTATTGCCGTGAAACGTGAAGCATTTAAGATGTTTTTGAAGCCCGGCTTCGAAAAGGAGTACGAAAAAAGACACGCGGAAATATGGCCCGAGCTGAAGAAGATGCTCTCCGATGGAGGCGTGTACGACTACTCAATCTATTGGGACAAGGATACCAACATCCTCTTCGCCTGCCAGAAGACTTCGGGCGAAGGCTCGTCGCAGGATATGGGCGATAATCCGATTGTGCAGAAGTGGTGGGACTATATGGCCGACATTATGGAGGTTAATGCCGACAACTCGCCCGTTACAATCCCCCTGCCCGAGGTTTTTCATATGGACTAATCGAAACCTAATTACTTAATTATATGGAGAAAGAGATTTTGGCAGCTATCGAAGTGCTGCGCGCGGGAGGCTTGATCCTCTACCCGACCGACACGGTGTGGGGCATTGGTTGCGATGCTACCAACGCCGAGGCAGTGGAAAGAATCTACAAGCTCAAGCGCAGCGAGGATAAGCACTCGATGCTGGTGCTGTGCCGCGATGCGGATATGATCGTGCGGTATGTGAACAAGGCTCCGGGCATTGCATTCGAAGTGATGGAGATGACCGAGAAGCCGCTCACGCTCATCCTTGAGGGTGCCGTAGGTGTGGCGGAGAATCTGATTCCCGAGGCTGGCACACTCGGCGTGCGCGTGCCTCGACACGACTTCTGCCAGCAGTTATTATATAAATTCCGCAAACCGATTGTCTCGACCTCGGCAAATATCTCGGGTGAGCCTACCCCGCTGAAGGGACTGAAGGATGTGAGCCGCGAGATTATCGACGGAGTGGATTTTGTTGTCAATCCCCGTTTTCAGGGTAAGCCGACGGGACAGCCCAGCTCGATTATCGCCTTCGGCGAGCGAGGCGAGGTGGAGATAATTCGCAAGTAGGATGGGACTAACGGTACGCACGCCTGTGCAGATGCGATTTGCCGATGTGGATCAGTTTGGCCACGTCAATAACACGGTGCAGCAGGCATATTTCGACTTGGGCAAGACCGACTTCTTCGGGCAGCTGTGGCAGCTCACAGCCGCCTTGCAGCGCGTGCCCGCGATAATCGTCTCGCTCAAGACAGATTTTTTCGCACAGTTGCATTATGGTGACGAGTTACACGTCGAAACACAGATGGTCGAGATCGGCAACAAGAGCTTCCGCCTGCGACAGAGTATCCTACGAGGCGAGGAGGTGTGCAGCCGCTCGGAGGTGGTGATGGTATGCTTCGACGCCACAACAAAGCAGGCTACCGAGGTGCCTGAGGCGTGGCGGGAGTATCTGACCGAGGAGTAAATAAAGAGAGTGTCCTTTCGGGACACTCCTTTTTTTATAGAAATTGTATAACAAGAGCTATTTTGAGGCTGGTCGCCGACCGAGAAACCGCAGTTTGCTGGGCGCAAATGAGGATTTCGAGGACAAGCCAGACGCCAAAAGAGCCTTGTTAGGCAATTTCTCCTACCATTTGGGGGTGATTCCGATGAAAATCTCGTAATTTATGCCAGGCATTGGGCGCGAGAGTACGGAGAGATACTCCTCGTCGAAGAGGTTATTCACCGAGCCCTTGAGCGAGAGATCGGCCCAGCGAAGCGAGATCTGCTTCGAGAGGGTGATGTTACTCATATAGTAGGGCGGCAGGTTACCCGAGAGCGAGAGGTCGTTGCTCGACATTGTGTAGCGCTCGCTATAATGGCTCCACTTATACAGTAACGACCACGTTCGCCACGACAGCTCGCCCGTAAGCGAAGCCGAGATCTCGGGCGTGTAGGGGAGCTGCTTGCCCACCGACTGATCGGCTGCCGACATCGGCTCGCCCTCGTTGATCGAGGGTGTCCACGAGAATGTTCCGCCTGCGCCCAGATGCCACTCTTCGGAGAGCGCAACGGCCAGATCGGCCTTCAGCTCGACGCCATACGAGTGGACATCCTTCACGTTGCGAGGCGAGAAGAAACCCTTGGTCGTGGGAAGCCACATAATCCAATCCTTGACGTACGAATCAAACCACGTTGCCGAACCAGAGAGCGAATAGGCCCCATCGCGGCCAACGGCAAACTGCACTCCCGCATCGTAGGTCCAGCCGCTCTCGCGCCTAAGGTCGGGATTGCCGCCCGGCAGGAAGTAGAGGTCGTTGAGCGACGGATAGCGGAAGTTACGCGAGAAGGAGGTTTGGCGATGATGTTGCCACGCTCCGAGATAACGCCATCGAAGAAGAGGGCAGGAATCAGCGGAGTCCACTCGCGGCCGAAGAGCTCCTCGCGCAAAACAGCCGAGAGGCCGATGCGATCCGTCGGTCGCCACTTGGCAGAGAGCGACGAGGAGAGTTCGATGCGTCCCTTGTCGTAGCCCACAACGGCGCGGTCGCC
>JAFOEH010000353.1 GCA_017380275.1 Alistipes sp. | reverse complement strand
AGTCTCACCCTGACCGATGAGGATGTGGTCGTAGCGGCCAATGAGAGAGGGGTAGTAGCGGTCGATGTTGGCATCCGACACCAACACAATGCGCCTATCGGGGAGCAGGCGCTCCAGCTCAACTCCCACATCGCCAACCACTACGCGGCTGCGATCCTTGATGTTAATCTCATAATTCATATCTCTCACACCTTGAATAGTAGAGCAAAAATAGCACATTTTAACGAAATTTATTAACTTTGCAGGGTTAATTTCAATTACTATGCAAAAACTTCGCAACATTGCAATCATCGCCCACGTCGATCACGGAAAGACGACGCTGGTCGATAAGATGATCGTTGCCGGACACCTGTTGCGTGGCGACAACAACACGGGAGACCTCATTATGGATAACAACGACCTGGAGCGCGAGCGCGGTATCACGATCCTGTCGAAGAATGTCTCAGTACAATATAAGGACTATAAAATCAATATTATAGACACCCCGGGCCACGCCGACTTCGGTGGCGAGGTGGAGCGCGTGCTCAATATGTGCGATGGCGTGCTGTTGCTCGTCGATGCCTTCGAGGGCACTATGCCGCAGACTCGCTTCGTGCTGCAAAAGGCACTCTCGCTGGGTAAGAAACCCATCGTGGTGGTAAACAAAGTGGATAAACCTAACTGCCGCCCTGAGGTGGTGAATGAGCAGGTCTTCGACCTGATGTTCTCGCTCGGCGCCACGGAGGAGCAGCTCGACTATAAGACCATCTACGGCTCGGCCAAGCAGGGCTGGATGTCGCACCTGTGGAACGAGCCTACCGATTCGATTGCACCCCTGCTGGACGCCATCATCGACGAGATTCCTGCACCCGAGGTGGTGGAGGGTACGCCCCAGATGCTTATCACCTCGCTCGAGTATTCGCCCTATGTCGGACGTATCGCTGTGGGTAAACTCACGCGTGGCGAACTGCGTACGGGACAGAACGTGACGCTGGCAAAGCGTGATGGCGAGACGCTCATCAAGACACGCATCAAGGAGCTGATGGTGTTCGACGGCCTGGGTAAGTCGAAGGTCGAGCGTGTGGAGTGCGGCGAGATTTGCGCCATCGTGGGCGTTGATGGTTTTGAGATTGGCGACACGATTTGCGACTACGAGAACCCCGAGCCGCTGCCACCGATTGCTATCGACGAGCCGACGATGTCGATGCTCTTCACGATCAATAACTCACCCTTCTTTGGCCGCGATGGAAAGTTCGTAACCTCACGCCACCTGAAGGAGCGTCTGGACCGCGAGCTGGAGCGCAACCTCGCGCTGCGTGTTGAGCCGGGACAGAATGCCGACTCGTTCATCGTCTATGGACGTGGCGTGCTGCATCTCTCGGTGCTGGTGGAGACGATGCGCCGCGAGGGTTATGAGTTGCAGGTGGGTCAGCCCAAGGTTATCATCAAGGAGATTGATGGCGTAAAGTGCGAGCCCGTGGAGGAGATGACCGTCGATTGCCCCGACGAGTGCGCCGGCACGGTGATCGAGATGGTGACCAAACGCAAGGGTATGCTTACGAATATGGAGTCGGACGGCGAGCGCACACGATTGGAGTTCGAGGTGCCCTCACGCGGTATCATTGGCTTGCGTTCGAATATGCTCACCGCTACGGCGGGCGAGGCTATTATGACGCACCGTCTGCGCGGTTTCGAGCCGTGGATGGGTGATATCGAGATGCGTACTAATGGTTCGCTCATCGCCTCGGAGACGGGTACGGCCTACGCCTACTCGATTGATAAATTGCAGGATCGTGGCCGATTCTTCATCTCGCCGATGGAGGAGGTCTATTGCGGTCAGGTGGTGGGCGAGAGCACCCGCCAGGGCGACATTACAATCAACGTCACCAAGGCCAAGCAGCTTACTAATATGCGCGCCTCGGGAGCCGATGATAAGGCAGTAATCGTGCCGCCCAAGGTATTCTCACTGGAAGAGGCGCTGGAGTACATCAAGGCCGACGAGTATGTTGAGGTTACGCCCCACTCGATGCGCTTGAGGAAGATTCTGCTCTCGGAGGTAGATCGCAAGCGTGCAGCAAAGCAGGAATAAATTATAAAACTATATAAAGATGGAGAAAATAGGTATCGCCTGCGACCACGCGGGCTACGAAATGAAGGAGTTTTTGGTAGGTTACCTCTCGTCGAAGGGTTTCGATGTTGTCGATTTCGGCACCCACTCGGAGGAGAGCATTGACTATCCCGACTTTGGCCACGCTCTAGCGGCGGCTATCGAGGCGGGCGAAATGGATCGCGGCGTAGGATTGTGCGGCTCTGGCGAGGGTATGGCAATGACGCTCAATAAGCATCAGGGCATCCGCGCAGGATTGTGCTGGAACGACACTGTGGCTGAGCTTATCCGCCAGCACAACAACGCCAATGTGGTGGTTCTGCCCGCACGTTTCATCTCTAACGACGAGGCTATGGCCATCGTCGAGAAGTTCCTCGTAACCCCCTTCGAGGGTGGTCGTCACGAGGCTCGTGTAGCGAAGATTGCTTGCAAATAATCCCGCGCTATGTATCGAGATAACCAGCTATATGTTGCCCACTGCTCGTCGGGTCCGCTGCACCTTATTGGAAAGATGGCCTCGCGCCACGGCTTGATAGCGGGTGCTCGGGTACGGGTAAGACCGTCACGTTGCAGGTGTTGGCTGAGACCTTCTCGGAGGCGGGCGTGCCCTGCTTTATGGCCGATATGAAAGGCGACCTGTCGGGTATCTCGCAGACGGGACGTCTGAGCGGCTTCATCGAGAAGCGCTGCGCGGAGTTTGGTATCGACCCCTCGTCGTTGCAGTTTAAGGGCTGCCCCGTGCGTCTGTTCGACGTCTATGGTCGCAAGGGCCACCCGATGCGCACGACGGTGCAGATGATGGGTTCGATGTTGCTCTCGCGCCTGCTTGATTTGAATGACACGCAGTCGGGCGTACTTGCGCTCACGTTCCGCATCGCGGAGGATGAGCAGTTGCCACTGGTCGATATGAAGGATCTGCGCCTTATGCTCGATTATGTGGCCAAGAACGCGGATCGCTACTCGACAACCTACGGCAATGTCTCGTCGGCCACCATTGGCGCCATACAGCGTTCGCTCTTAACGCTTGCCGATGAGGGTGGTGAGGAGTTTTTCGGCGAGCCAGCCTTCGACATCTACGATCTGATGCAGACCGAGGGAGGACGAGGTGTGATGAGCGTCCTGGCGGCTGATGAGCTGATGCTCAGGCCCAAGCTCTACTCTACGTTTTTGATGTGGTTGCTCACGTCGATATATGAGAAGATGCCCGAGGTGGGCGAGGTCGAGTTGCCGCGTATGGTCTTCTTCTTCGACGAGGCTCATATGCTCTTTAAGGATACCTCGCGTGCGCTGAGGGATAAGATTGAGCAGATCGTGCTACTCATTCGTTCGAAGGGTGTTGGTATCTACTTCATCACGCAGTCGCCATCAGACCTTTCCGAGGCTATCCTGGGACAGTGTGGTAATCGTGTGCAGCACGCGCTGCGTGCATTTACGCCTAAGGATCAGGCTGCTGTGAAGGCTGCCGCTGAGACTTTCCGTCCCAATCCTGCATTCTCGACCGAGCGCGAGATTCTGGAGCTGGGTACGGGTGAGGCGTTGGTATCGATGCTCGATGAGAAGGGTGCACCCTCGATGGTGGAGCGTGCGAAGATTCTCTTCCCGATGAGTCAGATTGGCGCTATCACCGATGAACAGCGTGCGGAATTGATATCCTCATCGCGTCTGGCGGGTAAGTATGATGAGGCTGTGGATCGTGAGTCGGCATTCGAGAAGATTCTGAAGCAGCGCGAGGCTGAGGCCGCCAAGGCAAAGGCTGCAGAGGCTGAGGCAGAGGAGCGTGAGCGCGCGGCAAAGGCCGAGGCTAAGGGTAGTCGTTCGTCGAGCACGAAGAAGAGTGTTCTGGCGACGGTACTCGGCACGGCAGTAACCTATTTTGCCAAGACTCTTGCCACGCAGATGGCCCGCAAAATCACGGGTGGCACCATTCGTACTACGACCAAAAAGAAAACTACCAAGCGCAAGAGATAAAAATTCAAAATGAGGCTGAGTCGCCCCCAACGTCAATAGGAGAATAGCCGGCTGAGCCGTCCACCACGTTCGATAGAGGGAATAGCAGGCAGTTGGGAAACAGCCGTTACGACTGAATTTTGCATTAAAAAAAGGTGTCCCTGAAGGACACCTTCTTTTTTTAGAAATCTACCGCAGGGATGTCTAACATCTCCGATGGCGCTGTGCCGGGCATAATCAGCTCGTCGTCCGTATAGCCGAACGTACGCAGGTAGTCATTCATAAACGACAGAATATTATCGCGTTGAGCATACGCCGCCAAGTAGTATAGCTCCATCAGACTATCCATCTTCTCCTCGATAATCGAGCTTACCAATGCCGCCTGCATATTGTCAAACTGCAGGTAGTACTCGATGTACTCGATGAGTGTGTCGAGGTAGTCGTTCAGAAGTTTGTCGCCCTTCTCCCACTCCTCGATCGAGTAGTAACCCTCGATGAAGGGGTAGGTGTTCGAGTCCGAGTAGCGCAGCTTCGACGTGGGTAGCACCTCCAAACCCTTGTCCAGCATCTCCAACGCCTTCTCGCGCTCACCCTCGCGGGCCAGCTGCTTGGCCAGACGTGCAAAACCCTCGCGGGCGCGTGATGCACCTATATTATATTGCGTGAAGTGATCAACCAATACGTCCTCATCGGCCAAGTTGCCGTAGCGGAAGGTCTCCTTCATTAGCGGATAGACCACGTCGGTATCGATGCGACCGATGTCCCACGCCGAGCGATAGGGCGTAAGGATGGGCACCAGACGGTATGAGTAGCCATCAAACTGCAGGTAGTCGAGCAGGCCAAAGTCCTGAAGGATATAGACCTGCGTGAAGCAGATGGGGCGATTCCAGTCGAAGTTGGCCAATAGGTCGAGCATCATCATCTCGCTCTTGTCGATGCGCTGCTTGCGCT
>JAFOEH010000352.1 GCA_017380275.1 Alistipes sp. | reverse complement strand
GGCCACTTCGGTAATCGTCCCTACACCAAGCTGGAGAAGGTTTGGGAGAATGGCGTCGAGTGCGAGCGCGAGATCGAATACTTCGGTTGGGAGCGTCTCGATGCTGTCGATCAGCTCAAGGCCGAGTTCGGATTGTAGCAATCAAAACATTATATGTTGTTTGTCGGGTTACGCGTTGTTGTAACCCGATTTTTTGTTTTAAACAATCTTCAGTGTGCTTTTATGAGAAAAACTCCCGACAAAAGAGGGAATTTGCACATTCTTTACTAATTTTGCGCAAAACTCATTGCACGTAATGCGTCAAATTGAATTACTATCACCTGCAAAGGATTTCGAGGCGGCTCGTGCCGCGGTGGATCACGGAGCCGATGCACTCTATATGGGTGCTGCGCGGTTTGGTGCACGTCGCTCGGCGGCCAACTCTCTGGAGGAGGTGGCCCGTGCGGTGGAGTATGCCCACCAGTATGGCGTGAGGGTTCACTCAACGCTCAATACCGTCCTATACGATGAGGAACTCGATGATGCCGAGCGTTTGGCGCGCGAGCTTATCAATGTGGGTGTTGATGCACTGATTGTGCAGGATATGGCCCTAAGGCGGATGAATCTTCCCATCGAGATGCACGCCTCGACGCAGGTGGGAACCATTGCACCCGAGCAGGCCCTCTTTCTTGAGCAGTGCGGATTCTCGCGCGTGATTTTGGAGCGAGCGCTTACGTTGGAGGATATTCGTGCCATTCGTGCAGCTACCTCGGTCGAGTTGGAGTGTTTCGTGCACGGTGCGATCTGCGTTTGTTATAGCGGACGTTGTTTCCTGTCGCGCTCGACCTCGAATCGTAGTGGCAACAGAGGTGAGTGTTCGCAGCCGTGCCGACTGCCTTACGACTTGAAAGATGAGCGTGGCCGTACGATTATGGCGGGGCGACACCTGCTCTCGGTGCGCGATCTCGACCTCTCGGGCGAGTTGGAGGCGCTGATTGATGCTGGGGTGGCGTCGTTCAAGATCGAGGGACGCCTGAAGGATGTGCGTTACATCAAGAATGTCGTGAGCCACTATCGTCGTGCGCTGGATGAGATTATTGCTCGCAGGGATGACATCGTGCGCTCGTCGGTGGGGCGTAGTGTGGTGGAGTTTGTACCCGACCCGCAGAAGAGTTTTACGCGCGGAGCATCGGAGTATATGCTCTATGGCAAGCGTTCGGGAGTGGCTTCGTTCGACACCCCGAAGGCTGTGGGTGAGCCGATTGGCCGCGTTGGTAGGGTTTTCCCGCGAGCCTTTACGTTGGAAGCGAAGGCCGACATTTCGGCAGGCGATGGAGTGTGCGTAATAGCTGATGGAGAATTGTTTGGAACTAATATAAACTCTGTCGAGGGCGATAAAATCACGCCCAACCGTATGGATGGAATCCGCGAGGGTGCAATGGTGTATCGCAACTACGATCATCGTTTCTCCTTGCAGCTGGATCGCTCTCGAACTACTCGAACTATTGACGCGAAGGCGCGAGTTGAACTCTCGTCCGAGGGGGTGAAACTTACGGTAACGGATTGCGAGGGCGTGAGCGTGGAGATTCAGCGCGAGGTGCAGCTTGAGCTTGCATCCGATCCTCAGAAGATGGCCTCGACGGCTCAGCGTCAGGTTGCCAAGAGCGGCGGAACGATATTCTCCGTAGAGGATGTTGAGGTGGTGGGGAGCGAGTTTTTTGCCCCTGCGTCGTTGCTCTCGGATGTGCGCCGTGAGGCACTTGAGGCGTTACGACAGAAGCGAATCGGTCGCAAGCTTCAGCACCGTATTCAGGATGATGATGACTCGGCGCGCTATCCCTATGCCGTGGTGTCGCGATATGAGAATGTGACGAATCGTTTGGCTGAGGAGTTTTATCGCACTCACGGAGCGCAGCAGATTGAGCGTGCGCTGGAGACTAAGCCGACCGATGGCGAGCGAGTGATGATTTCGAGCTACTGCATACGTCGTGAGATTGGACAGTGTCTTAAGGAGCGTCCGACGCTCAAGGGCGAACTTTATATCGAGCACGGAGCGGCACGGTATAAGTTGGATTTTGATTGTGCTGCGTGCCGAATGTCGCTCGTTGATTGTAGTAACACTTTGCAGAAGAGATAATTAATATATGACACAACTACTTACACCCACTTTCCCCGATTACGAACTCATCGACTCGGGCGATTTCGAGAAGCTGGAGCGTTTCGGCCGTTTCGTAACGCGCCGACCCGAGCCGCAGGCTGTATGGCATCGCTCGCTCGACGAGAGCAAATGGCGCGAGCTGGCCGATGCATCGTTCCTGCGCACATCCTCATCAAAGAGCGATGAGCGTGGCGAGTGGCAGTGCCGACGAACGATGCCCGACCGCTGGACGGTGGAGTACAGCTACGGGGGAATGAATCTTAAGATGCGCCTGGCGCTGACCTCGTTTAAGCACGTCGGTATCTTCCCCGAGCAGGCGGCGAACTGGAATTTTATCCACGACCGCATCGTTGAGCAGCGAGAGCGAGGTGTAGCCCCGAAGGTGCTCAATCTCTTTGCCTATACGGGCGGAGCGACACTTGCAGCGCGTGCGGCGGGAGCGGATGTTACGCACGTCGATTCGGTAAAGCAGGTGGTAACGTGGTCGCGCGAGAATATGGAGCAGAGCGGTCTGGAGGGGGTGCGATGGATTGTGGAGGATGCGCTGAAGTTTGTGCGTCGTGAGGTGCGTCGTGGCAATCGTTATGACGGCATTATACTCGATCCGCCCGCCTATGGACGTGGTGCTAATGGCGAGAAGTGGGTACTGGAGGAGAACATTACGGAGATGTTGGAGTGCTGTGCCGCGCTGCTCGATCCCGATCACGGTTTTCTGGTGCTGAATCTCTACTCGATGGGATTGTCGGCACTGCTGGCTCGAACGGCTCTGCGCCAGACGTTCGGCACGACGGGCCACGAGGAGTTCGGTGAGCTCTACTTCAGCGACCGCGCGGGTAAGGAGTTGCCGCTGGGTACTTTCTGTCGTTTCAGTAGAATGAAGTAGTGGCGATGGGGCGATACTTTGAACTTTTTCGATCGTTTTTTAAGATCGGAGTCTTCACCTTCGGTGGAGGCTACGCGATGATCCCGATTATCGAGCGCGAGGTCATCACGCGGCGTGGCTGGATCGAGGAGAAGGAGTTCTACGACCTGCTCACACTGGCACAGTCGGCCCCGGGACCGATCTCGCTTAATACAGCCGTATTTGTAGGTTACAAGATGTATGGCTACCGAGGGGCGCTGTCGGCCTTGATAGGCGTGGTGTTGCCATCGTTTTTGATTCTGTTGCTTGTGGCGATGTTCTTTTCGCAGATTCGCCAAAATCCTATTGTCGATGCTGCCTTTCGTGGTATGCAGCCTATCGTCGTGGCTATTATGCTTGCGCCCGTGCTTGGTTTTATGCGCGGTATGCACTGGTCGATGATGAGCGTGGCGGCGGCATTGGCGCTGGTGGTGTGGCACTTTGAGATCTCTCCCATATATTTCCTGATCGTAGGTGGTGTGGCGGGCCTTGCGTGGGCCGCAATTAGAGGGAAGGAGGTCGAACGATGATCTATCTGCAACTCTTTATCAGCTACCTGAAGATCGGCTTCTTCGGTTTTGGCGGTGGCTACGCTATGCTGTCGCTCATTCAGAACGAGGTGGTGGTGCAGAATGGCTGGATGACCAATGCCGAGTTTGCCGATATTGTGGCCGTATCGCAGATGACACCCGGCCCGATTGCTATCAACTCGGCGACCTATGTCGGATATACGGTGGCGGGTTTCTGGGGCTCGGTGGTGGCGACGTTGTCGGTTTGTCTGCCTGCGCTGACGCTGATGATACTTATCACAAAGTTCTTCCTGCGCCTGCATCGTAACCGTTATGTGAAGGGATTGATCGTAGGTATGCGCCCTGTGGTGGCTGGTATGATTGGTGCGGCGGTGTTGCTGCTCCTGTTTCCGCACGATGGCGAGAGTTTTAAGGATGTGTGGAGCTGGTTGTTGTTCGGTGTAGCATTGGTCGCATCGTACAAAAAGGTAAATCCGATTCTGCTGATTGTCCTTTCTGCTGTGGCGGGAGTGGTGATATATTATTTGCCAACTATATTATAGAGATATAATTAAAGGCGTAGGTTGCGACCTACGCCTTTTGTCTATTTAATCGTGAATACCACCAGTTCACTATCTGTTCCGATGCGGAACGGTGGGCCCCAGAGCGATAGTCCGCTTGATACATATACCGTCGTTTTGCCCCACTTCCTAAGGCCATAGCTCTGCTCGAACATACTGTCGGTGATGTAGTTCAGAGGCCACACCTGACCGTGATGGGTATGGCCGCTGAATTGCAGATCGACACCCTGCGCACTCGCCTTTTGAAGGTCGTAGGGCTGGTGGTCGATGACAATTATCGGCTTCGTAGGATCGGTCTGTGCAACGAGTTTGGCAAGTGTCGAGCGCGAGCGGTTGGAGCGGTCTTCACGACCGATTAGCTGCACACCGTTGGGGAGTGTAATGACCTCGTCGCGCAGAAGTCGAATTTGAGTCTTTCGGATGAACTCAGCACTCTCATCAGCGCCGCTGAAATAGTCGTGGTTACCCAGAGCCATATATACGCCCATCGGCGCGCGCAGCTGATTCAGCTCCTCGTCCATACGGTCGCGATAGAGCGGGTGGAGCGAGTTGTCAATCAGATCGCCTCCGATGATAATAGCGTCGGGATTTTGTGAGTTGATAATCTCGACGTAGCGTTTCAGATCGCTCTTGCCCGTACCCTCGCCCAAATGGATATCGCTGATGGCCACGACTTTAATTGGTTGTTGCAGTCCCTTGCCCGTGTTGACCTCGATATT
>JAFOEH010000351.1 GCA_017380275.1 Alistipes sp. | reverse complement strand
GGCCTTGACCTTTGCTATATCCTCTTTGAAGTTTCCCATATATATTCGGTTAGTAGTTTATAAATCTCCTTTTCGCGCTCCGAACCAAGCATCGCCTCGTGACGCTCAGCAACCGAGAAATCACCCCTAACGGCAGGGCCCGTCTGCACACGACGGGGATGTTCGGCCTCGGTGGCCTTGCGGGCGCACTCCTCGATGAGCGGTCGCAGAACATCAAACGGCAGGTCGGCGTGCTCGCCGAGGCGGTCGGCCGCCATAGCGTAAAGCGCATTGACGAAATTGCAAGCCAATACGCCCGTCAGATGCACCTCACGGCGTTGTGCCGACGAGGCGCGATAGACTCTGCGGCTCAAGGCCTTAGCCACGCGCTCGATAGCGACGGTGGTCGCCTCATCCGCACCCTCAACGAAGAGCGGCACGGCCGAGAAATCGACTCTGCGGCCTGCGGTGAAGGTCTGGAAGGGGTACAACACGCCCGTCAGCTCCTCGCCCAAGACTCCGCGCTCGACACTGCCTGCCGTATGCACCACAACAGAGCCCTCGGCTCGGCGCAACGTAGCAGCTACCTCGCCCACGGCACGGTCGCTCACGGCGATGATGTAGAGGTCGGCAGGGGCCGCCTCGCCCAGATCGTCGCACCACTCCGTACCGGCCAAATGGGCCACCTGAGCGGCTCGCTCGGCGTTGCGTGCCACGACCTGACGAAGCTCCAGCGAGGGGCACTCGCCAACGGCGATGGCAACAGACTCGGCCACGTTGCCGCTACCGACGACAACGACACTATGTATCACTCTATTTCCCATCTATCAAATCAATTATCAGTGAGTTATTATCACTCTGCGCGATGGCTGTCTTCAGCTCCTCGATCTTCCTGTCGCTCTTAAGCGCGTCCTTCGTGCGGCAGAGGCTCTCGGTCGATCCCTCGACATAGCTATCAACAGCCTCCAGCACATCGCACACCCGTAGCGATGCCAAATCCCGCGCAGGGGCGTAGGCCACGTCGTACTCCTCCTCATCGCAACGCACCTCGTTGAGCACCCCCGAGGCGACAAGCACCGAGGTGAGTTTGCTCACGATGCGGGCGGGAAGGCCCAAACCCTCGCGGATTGTGACAAGCGGCACGGCACCCTCGCCCGAGCGGAACGAACGGGCAACGAAGATGGTTATGGCGAGCATAAGTTTACGCTGGCTATCGTAGCTCAGAGCGGGCAGAGTGCGCTCCTCGTCGAAGCGTTTCTCGTTCTGCAGGGCAAACGAAAGTTCGCAGCCAATCAGAAGGATACTCCACGAATTCTGCATCCACAGCAGGAACAGCGGCAGGGCGGCAAAGCTACCGTAGATGGCGCTATATGAGGTCATCCACTTAATCAGATAGACGTAGAGCGCCTGGAACAGGAAGAAGCACGTTCCCGCCACAACGCCCGCCATCAAGGCCGAGCGCAGGCGCACCTTGCAGTTGGGCAGCACCATATATATGAGCGTGAACATCAGCCACACCACCGCCAGCGAAGCAAACTTGGCGGCCAGCTCCAGCCACATCGACTCCTCGAGGCCCAGCATCTGTCGGGCATAGGAGCTGATCGAGGTGGCGATGATCCAGAGCAGCGGTGCGATGACGACAACCGAGATGTAGTCGCTATACTTGCGCACGATCGAGCGTGTCGATTTCACCTCCCATATCTTATTGAAGTTGGCCTCGATAGACTCGAACATACGGATAACAGCCCAGAACAGAGTCACCAAGCTGACCGTAGCCACCACGCCTCCCTGCGTGCGCTCGAGCGCCTTGGTAGCGAAATCGACCACATAATCGACCACCTCGGGCATCTGCGGCAGCAGCGAGTAGAGGTTATCGACAAGTCGCTCGGCCAGGCCAAAGCCCTTCACCACGGCAAAGACCAGCGCCAGGACGGGTACAATCGAGATCAGAGCGTAGAACGTAAGCGCAGCACCCATATCCATCGTGCCGTGCGCCAGAAGGCCCTCAAGGGTGTAGATCACCAGCTTGAGCGGTCGTACCGTCCAGCCTAATCCCGGTATGCGCGAGATGGGCAGCAGTAGGTCGTAGAGGAATTTCAGTGGTTTGTGCATAGCTTAATAAATGCAAAATTAATTATTCACTCGGTAGGCGCGTTGAACACCGCGGATGCGCTGGATGGAGTGAATGAGCAGATCGACAATCGAAGTCGAGGGCACCTCGACGCTGATCGTGCCGCGCATCGTGCCGTCGCCGCGTGCCGAGAGATTCAGCGTGCGGATGTTGAGCTTCAGCTCGCGCGTAACCACCTCCGTAATCTGGTTGCCGACACCCGCCACATCGTTCGCCACGATGGCAATGGTGGCACGAAAAGCTCCGTCGGCATTACTGCGCCAGCGGGCCTCCATAACACGATAGGGGTAGTTCTCCTTTAGGCGTGCCGCGTTGGGGCAGTCCGAGCGGTGGATCGTAATGCCCGACGAGATGGTTACAAAACCAAAGATATCGTCGCCCTTGATGGGGTTGCAGCACTTGGCCAACTTATACTCTATATTGTTGATCTTCTCGTCGATAACAAGCGCATCGGAGCGATGCGTGGTGGGTTGCTCTGCGGCAGCCTTCAGCTCCTCCTTACGGCGTTCGGCCTCGGCAGCAGCCTCGCGGCGCTCGGCCTCGGCCTGGCCCGAGAGCCACTGCTGGAGAATCTCCTTAATCGACAGGAAATCAATCTTCTGCGTTGCTATGAGCGAATATACCTCACGGCCCGTGCGCACCTTCAGCACCTTGCCCAAATAGGCCACAGCCTCGTCGATGGGGACCGCAATCTTCCAATTCTTCAACTTACGCTCGAGCTCCTCGCGGCCCGTGCGGGCATTCTGGTTCTGCTCGGCACGGAGGTAGGATTTGATGCGGGAGCGAGCCTTCGACGTAACACAGAACGAGAGCCAATCGGCCTTCGGAGTCTGATTCTTCTGCGTCATAATCTCCACGATAT
>JAFOEH010000350.1 GCA_017380275.1 Alistipes sp. | reverse complement strand
CTTAAGGCAGATAGGTCATAAGAACCTTGTTTTCTACATCCCCGACCGTTATAACGACGGTTACGGCATCTCGATCAAGGGTATCGACTTTGCAGCCCGCAAGGGTGTAACGCTCGCCATTGCTCTTGATTGCGGTATTAAAGCCGTAGAAAAGGTTGTTTATGCGAAGCAGAAGGGTGTTGATTTCATCATCTGCGACCACCACCTCCCGGCCGACGAGATTCCCTCGGCTGTGGCAGTTCTGGATCCCAAGCGCAACGACTGCAACTATCCATTCAACGAGTTGTCGGGTTGTGGCGTAGGATTCAAACTCGTGCAGGCGTATGCACAGAAGCACGGTATCCCCTTCAAGGAGATCGAGCATCTGCTGGACCTGCTCGTAGTAAGTATTGCGTCCGACATTGTGCCCCTGACGGGCGAGAACCGTATCCTGGCCTACTACGGTCTGGAGCGTCTGAACCGTATGCCTTCGTCGGGCTTGTTGTCGATTATCAAGATTTGCGGCCTGGATAGACAGGTCATCACCATCGACGACATTGTATTTAAGATCGGTCCGCGCATCAACGCCGCCGGGCGTATGCGTATGGACGAGAATGACGAGAATGCCGCTCCGAGTGGTGGCTTTGCCGCCGTGGAGTTGCTGGTTGAGGGTAACGAGAAGCAGGCCCAGGAGTTCTGCGACGTTATCGACAACTACAACCAGGACCGCAAGAACATCGACCGCAGCGTTACGCAGGAGGCGCACGACTACATCGAGGCGAATCCCCACCTGAAGAACCTGAAGAGTACGGTGATCTACAATCCCAAGTGGATGAAGGGTATCGTCGGCATCGTCGCCTCGCGCCTGATTGAGACCTACTACCGCCCCACGGTGGTGCTCACGATGAGCAACGGTTTTGTGACGGGCTCGGCGCGCTCGGTACCGGGATTTGACCTCTACCAGGCCGTTGAGTCGTGCTCGGATCTGCTGGAGAACTTCGGTGGACATATGTACGCCGCAGGACTGACGATGCGCCCCGAGAACGTGGAGAAGTTCACAAAACGCTTCACGGACTATGTGGAGGAGCATATCGATCCGCAGATTCTCGTGCCGCAGGTAGATATCGACAGCGAGCTGCTCTTCTCGGACATCACGCCGTCGTTCCACCGTCAGCTCAACAGCTTCCAGCCCTTCGGACCGGGCAACACGGCTCCCGTATTTGCTACCTATGGAGCAAGTTCGCACGGAGAGGCGAAGCTGGTAGGTGCCGAGATGGAGCATCTGCGTATGGATTTGGTGCAGAAGCAGAAGCCAAACACTACGATCCAGACCATCGCCTTCCAGCAGCCCACACACTACGAGTGGGTGCGCTCGGGACGTCCGATTGATGTGTGCTACCAGATTGTGGAGAACCACTATCGCGGAACGGTGACGACGCAGCTGCGAATTAAGGATATTAAACCCGTGGTCAAGTAAAAAATGTCCAAGGGTGAGAGCTTTATGGCCATCTCTGAGCTGAAGATCGGTAATTAGAGGTAGGCCGCAAAAAAGCAAGATAAGACCCGCAAGCAAGAGCAGCGGGCTTATCCAATAGAAAATTGCAAGTACGCTCTATCGCTGCCCGCAAGGGGAGAGGAAAGTCCGAGCAACACAGAGCGCCGCACGAGTTAACGGCTCGATGTCCGTGAGGGT
>JAFOEH010000349.1 GCA_017380275.1 Alistipes sp. | reverse complement strand
TGATCTTCCCCTCTTCTTGTGACACCAACAGGACTCAAACCTGTAACCTTCTGATCCGTAGTCAGATGCTCTATTCAATTAAGCTATGGTGCCAATCCTTTGTTTTGCGAGTGCAAAGATAGGTCATTTTTTGCGCGCCACCAAATATTTTGCAAACTTTTTTTGAAAAAACTTTAAAAAAGTTCTTCCAGAGCCTTTGACAGCCCATCGACCGACTCCGCACGAACCACGATTTTACCCTGTGGTGAAAGTAGATAACTCACTGGTAGCGATTCGATTGCAAGCTCACAAACCTCGCCATTCAGTTGAATCCACGCCGTCGGATCGCCCTCGATCGCCGAAAGCCACTGCTCGCGACTATTATCCATCGAAATGCGGCAAATCTTCAAATCGGCGTCGCCAAATCGGTCTGCCATTGCCGCCAATTCGCGCGCACGCACCTGCGAATCGTGGTTCCACGAGGCCCAGAAATCAATCAGCACATATCTCCCTGCTTGCAGCTCGCGCATCACCTCCTCGGGCAGATTCTCCACACGACAGCCCACCTGCGAACGCTCGTAGCGCACCACACGCTCACGCAACGGAGCAACAGCCTCGGTACGTTTCACACCCGACGAAAGCCCCTCAAAAAGCTCGCGCGCAGGCTCAATCGGCAGTTCGCGGCTCAATCGTTCGGCCAGCCAACCGCCATAGAGATTCGCACGATTTGCCTTGATGTACGCACGCGCCAACGAGTCGTAACCGCGCTCGAAAGTCGCCGAATACTCACCCTCGGGGCAGCTCCACGCAAGCGAATCGACCTCGGCACGCATTGCCGTACGGGCGTTATTTGCCGCTGTTCCCGTTGCGCAACCCTCCTCAACCGCGATCTCACCGCGCTCGATGAAGAGCGTCGAGCAATAGGTCACCTCCTCCGAGCCAAGCTCCACCACAATCGGCCGCAGAGCCTTGCCTCGGATCTCGAAACGACCCTCTGCCGTATCGAGCTTCAACTCGGCCACACCCCACGCCGTGGTATCGGGCACCTCGCCCTCGATCATCGCGCCCTCGATCGAAAATTCGAAACCGCGCGAGGAGAACATACCCCCGCCAAGCGACCACACAATAGCCACTAACGAGATGATAATCACCACTATCGATATGATTCGTGTTCGTATCATTTGATCGGTTTCTTTACTACTCGACGCGGAGCGGTTTCGCTCTTCAATTCTCGGTCGGGATTCTGGCGCAGGAACTGTTCCCACGAGCTACTGCCACGCGACGAGGTGGCTTTGAGCTTACCGCCCAACCCCTTCGCACGAGCCGAGCCCGCCAGTGCATTGATCGTCGAACAGGTTGCAAAATAGTGACATACGGCCACCGCCATACCGTCCGTTGCGTCCAATCGTTTGGGATCATACGTAATGCCGAGCATCGATTGCAGAATGGCTGCCACCTGCTCCTTAGCTGCCGATCCGCGACCCGTTATCGACTGCTTGATACGCGTCGGAGCGTACTCCGCTACGGGCAGTCCGCGACTCAACGCCGCCGCCATCGCCACTCCCTGCGCTCGACCCAATTTGAGCATACTCTGCACATTCTCACCGAAGAAGGGCGACTCCAAAGCCACCTCATCGGGTTGATACTCATCGATCAACGCCCCGACACGCTTGAAGATATAGGCGAGTTTGTCGTAGGGATCATTCAGTTTATGCAGATCGATATCGCCAATCACAACGGCACGAGGCTTACGACCCCCGACTTCGAGAATGCCGTAACCCGTACGATTGGTACCGGGGTCGATACCCATTATGATCTTCTTCGATTGCTCCATCTGCCTAACGGTTGAAAAATGCGCCATACGCCCCCTCATCGGAGATAAACGTATGACGCACTGTGTTTTAATCTATCTGTTTACTCGCCCAGCAACTCAGCGATCTTAGCCTTAACCTCCTCACCGCGCAGGTTCACTGCTACGATCGTGCCGTCGGGACCGATCAGGAAGTTCGAAGGAATGCTGCGAACAGCGTAGTCGGTTGCTGCCTGGTTATCGAAATAGTTAACCTCGCTCACGTGGATCCAATTCATCTCCTTGCTCTCCACTGCCTTCTTCCAAGCCTCAGCGTCGCGATCGAACGATACACCAAAGATCTCGAAGCCCTTATCCTTGTACTCCTTGTAGGTCTCAATCAGGTAGGGAACCTCGCGCATACAAGGACCGCACCACGATGCCCAGAAATCGAGCAGAACATACTTGCCCTCGCCAACAACCGACGAC
>JAFOEH010000348.1 GCA_017380275.1 Alistipes sp. | reverse complement strand
ACCCCTTCCGTCTTGTGCCCGAGCATAGTGGCCGCGAGGTGGTGATGAACCCGTTGCGAAAGGTGGGTGATCGCTATGAGATGGATTTCGCGCAACTGGAGTCGGTAATTGACGAAAAGTGTAAGATTCTTATCCTCGCCAACCCGCACAACCCCATCGGTATCGCGTGGGACAAGGCAACGCTTGAGCGATTGGCAGAGATTGCTGTTGAGAAGAATCTTGTCGTAATTTCAGACGAGATCCACTGCGATATGGCGCTCTACGGGAACAAACATCTTCCCTTTGCATCGGTATCGGAGAAGGCTGCCAAGTGTAGTATCACCTTCGGAGCCCCGTCGAAGACCTTTAACATAGCGGGTATCGTAAGCTCATACGCCATCATTCCCGACGCTGAGCTGCGCGAGCGATTCTTCTCGTGGCTCGAAGCTGGCGAGATGGATATGGCTACGATTTTTGCAATGACAGCTACCGAGGCGGCATTCACCAAGGGCAACGAGTGGCGAGAGCAAATGCTATCTTACATCGAGCGTAATATCGACTTTGTCGATCAATTCCTCAAGGAGAATATCCCCGCCGTTCGCGCCATCAAGCCCGAGGCGTCGTTCCTCGTATGGCTCGACCTGTCGGGATTGGGACTTGAACACCAGCAAATGATTGACCTGATTACAAATGAGGCGAAGTTGGCGGTAAACGACGGTGCGATGTTCGGCCCTGGTGGAGAGCAGCACGTTCGCCTCAACGTCGGCACGCAGCGCGCGGTGCTGGAGCAGGCACTGCAACAACTTAAAATGGCTATTGATAAACTGAAATAGATATGATTTACAGATTCCGTATGCTCACGGACGAGAACGACCACTTCGTCCGCGACTTCGAGGCGGCAGCCGACTCGACGCTGCTCGACCTCCACGAATTCATCATCCAAATGCTCGATTACGACCCCTGTATGGCTTCGTTCTTTACGGCCGACGACCGTTGGGAGAAACTGCAGGAGTACACCTATATGGATATGGATGGCGGTATGGGCGATGGCGGCAGCGGTATGCCCAAGCCGATGGCGACGGCACGCCTGTGCGATGTATTGCACTACGTTCACGACCGTCTGATCTATGTCTTCGACCCCTTCACCGAGCGCGCCTACTTCATCGAGGTGATCGAGGCTAAGGAGGAGCAGAAGGGTATGACCTACCCTCGTCTGCAGTTCGAGCACTCGCCCGCACCCGATCAGTACGATCCCGAGGCGAGCGAACATAGCGGCTCGATTTTCGAGGAGATGATGGGCGAATTTGGCGAGTTCGACGGCGACGACTCATACGACGATGAGTACTAAGACGCTCATAGTCATAGTAGGTCCTACGGGGTCGGGCAAAACCGACCTCTCAATTGCTGTGGCCGAGCATTACGCCTGCCCGATCATATCTACCGACTCGCGTCAATTCTATCGCGGCATACCCATCGGCACGGCACAGCCTACCACAGAGGAGCTTGCTCGGGCCGAGCACCACTTCATTGCGTCGCACTCCATAGAGGAGGATTTTAACTGCGGAGCGTACGAGCAAGCGGCACTCAAGAGACTCGAGGAGCTCTTCGCCAAACACGATCAGGTCGTGGCCGTAGGTGGATCGGGGCTATATGTGAAGGCCCTGTGCGAGGGTATGGACTCTATGCCCGAGGTCGATGCGGCTTTAAGGGAAGAGCTGTCGCAGCGATTGCAGACGGAAGGCCTGGAGGCTTTGTGTGAGCAGTTGCGTGAGCTTGATCCCGTCTTCTATGAGGTGGTGGATCGCAAGAATCCCGCCCGCGTAGCGAGGGCGCTGGAGGTCTGTATCGCAACAGGACAACCCTACTCCTCGCTACGCACGGGTGTGCGACACGAACGACCATTCAACATTGTAAAAATCGGTACTACGATGGATCGAGAGGTGCTGTATGAGCGAATTGATCGCCGTGTGGATATGATGATTGAGGCGGGATTGGAGCAGGAGGCTCTATCGGTATATCCCCTGCGACACTGCAACTCACTGCAGACGGTGGGTTACCGCGAGATGTTCGACTACTTCGATGGCAAGATCTCGCGCGACGAGGCCATCGAACTTATCAAACGTAACTCGCGCCGCTATGCCAAACGACAACTCACTTGGTTTGGTCGAGATGAGCAGATTGAGTGGTTTTTGCCCACGGAGCGTGAGAAGATTCTGGAATATATAGATTCAAAGGTTTGCACTTTGAAATAATTTTGCTACTTTTGTCGCGTCTTACCTCTAAGGTTTAACGGTTGCTCGAATGGTGGAATAGGTAGACACGCCGGACTTAAAATCCTGTGGCCAGTAATGGCCGTGCCGGTTCGATCCCGGCTTCGAGTACCAAAAGCGCTGATTATCAATATGATAGTCAGCGCTTTTTTTATTATCAAATCTTCTCCTGCAGGAATTCAGCTAACTTTCTGACGGCCCGTCCACGATGTGAGATGACGTTCTTCTCCTCGCCACTCATCTCGGCAAAAGTTCTATCTCCCCCCTCGGGGAAGAACAGCGGATCGTAACCAAAACCACCCTCACCGTGCTGCTCGGCAGCAATAGCGCCACGAACAACACCCTCGAAGAGATACTCCTTGCCATCAAGAATCAGCGCTACGGCCGTACGGAACTGCGCTGCGCGATTCTCAACGCCACTCATTCGCTCCAGCAAAAGACGCTTATTAGCCTCATCATCGTGACCGTCGGTCGCATAACGCGCCGAGCGGACTCCCGGCTCGCCACCCAGAGCATCGACCTCCAAGCCCGTATCATCGGCAAAACAATCGAGTCCCGTGCGAGCGTAGATATAACGTGCCTTGGCCAAGGCATTACCCTCGAGCGTAGGCTCATTCTCAGGAATATCCTCCGTAATACCGCACTCGCGTAGCGACACAATCTCGAAACTGCTACCCACAACCTGACGTACCTCGTTGAGCTTATGGGCATTATTTGTTGCAAAAACTATCTTCATATCAATTATTTATTCCATTTCACACGATCGACGATAGCTGCCAAAGCTCCATCACCCGTTACGTTACAAGCCGTACCGAAGCTATCCATAGCGATATATAGCGAGATCATCAGCGCCTGATCCTCGGCCGTAAAACCCAACATCGAAGCCAGCACGCCCAACGCCGCCATAATAGCTCCGCCAGGGACTCCCGCGGCGGCCACCATCGTAATGGCAAGCATACAGATAAAGCCAAAGAACATTCCAAAGTCGTAGTCAATACCCTGCATCAACATCAGCGCCAAAGAGCAAGCAACGATCTTAAGCATACTGCCCGACATATGAATCGTAGCACAAAGCGGGATCACAAAACCCGACACCTCGTCGCTAACACCCATCTTGCGCGACTGTGCCAACGTAACGGGAATCGTAGCGGCTGAGGATTGCGTTCCGAGCGCAGTAAAATAGGCCGGCAACATTGTAGCAAGCATCTTAAACGGATTACGTTTGGCCACTGAGCCCGAAACCACATAGAGCAGAATCAACCACGCTATATGCAACACGAAGATTACGCCAATAATCTTGATAAATACACCGATGACGTACATCACCTCACCGGCAGCCGTCATATCAAGGAAGATACCGAAGATATAGAGTGGTAGCAAGGGGATAATCACCGACTCTATGGTCATCGTAACCAAATCACCAAACTCCTTAGCCACACTGCGCAACGTATCACCCTTTGCCATATATGCCAGACCCAAACCCAACATAAATGCCAACACAAGGGCCGTCATAACGCTCATCAATGGAGCGATTTCGATGGTAAAGTATGGGGTAAGTTTCACCGTCTCGGCAGCATCGAGAGCAATGCGCGAATCAATCATATGAGGGAACGTCAGCGCTCCGGTGAAGTATGCAGCCAAGCCCGCTATGACGGTAGAACCATAAGCCAACGCAACCGTCAAAAGCAACATACGTCCCGCACCACGGCCGATATCGGCAATGGCAGGAGTAACCATACCAACGATAATTAGCGGAATCAAGAATCCCAACAGCTGACTGAATACAGAGTTAAAAGTAAGGAACGTGCGCACCGTCCAATCGGGCAAGATTCCTCCAAAAGCCACGCCCAATGCGATGGCTATGATGATTCGTGGCAGAAGGCCAAGTTTTATCTTTTTCAACTTTATCTGGTTTAATCTGTTTTACAACTTCTCAGCCTCAAGCTCCTGAAGGCGCAGATCGGCCGCTATCTTATCGATGATGGTCTTAACGACAGTGTCAATCTCCGAGCCGTCGGAGTAGTCGGCCGAGCATACAAAATTGACACGATTATCGCGTATCAGCGTATTCATCTCCTTACGCTTACCCTTATCATCGGGGTTATAGACCGCGATGGAGTGACCACCGTAGTTCTTCACAAGTCGCATACAGGGGATGTCGGTCATTCCGTCGCCGACATAGATCATACGGCTGAATGGCACAGGACGACGGCTCTCCTCCATATATTCGTTCACCTTGCGTGTGTCATATACCGACTCAACGCCCTTATTGATCTTGAAGATAAACTGCGTCTTGTTGGTGTAATTGACCGCAACGGCCGGCCAATATGCGATGCCATCGACATTATAGAGGAACGAGCAGGCATAGATATGCTTGAACTCGTGGGCGATTGACGTGCCCTCGATGATCTCCTTCATACCCGACGAATTGACATAGTGCAGAAGACGAATACCACGCTCCTTGGCGTAGGCATTCATTCGGGGAAACCACTCCTCCACGCCATTATAGTAGCGGATGTTGCGGCCCGATACTTGAAACGCCTCACGACGAAGCGAGAGACCCTTGCTCTGCGCCTCCTGAATCATTCGTGCCATATATGCCAGAACGGGATCAGCATCCTGAGTCTCGGCCAAAACATTGGCTTCGCTCCAGAACTCCTTGTTACTCTTGCCCACCGCAGGAATAAAGTCGTACTCCTGCATATTACCGGGAGCAAGCGTGCCGTCGAAATCGTATATGAGTGCTACGGTGTACTCCATAATGTTATAACATTTGCAAATTTAACAAATATACGATTTTTT
>JAFOEH010000347.1 GCA_017380275.1 Alistipes sp. | reverse complement strand
AATCATGTTGACCGCCGGCTGCTGGGCGGCGACCTGCTCGATAATCCGTGTGGTCTGCGTGAGCGTCATCGTCCGGTACATTTATTAGGTCGAAGGGCCTTGCCGCGGGCGCCGCCGAGGAAGATGCCGCACGATGCGGCACTCCGCAGGTTGGCGCGGATGGCGTTGCATTGGCAGTCGGTCAACTCCGGGAACTGCGCCCGGTTGTTCAGCAGCCAGTTCTGCAGGTCAACGGCGCACGAATCGGCCTTGCTCTGGTAGTAGAACTGCTGCTGGCCGCGCTGAAGGGCATGGTCGGCGACCACTCCATCAGCGATGCGCTGCACGATATGCTGGCGCAATACGACGAACGCGCCGTAGTTGCCGTAATGGGAGGCCACGCCCTCGCCCGCACCGAAGAGATGTATCACACCGTAGCACTCACCGCAAAGCGCCTCACCGAGCAAGGCAAGTTGATGGTGAGCGGAGGCGGTCCGGGAGCGATGGAGGCTACACACCTGGGCGCGTGGATGGCAGGACGCAGCGACGAGGAGCTGCGGGAGGCAATTGATATGATGCGCAGCGCTCCGCGATTTGAAGATGAGGGTTGGTTAGCGCTGGCATTCAGCGTTATGGAGCGTTTCCCACGCAAGCAGAGGTATTGCAGCATAGGCATCCCGACGTGGTTCTACGGCCACGAGCCCGCCACACCCTTCGCCAGCCACATCGCCAAATACTTTGACAACAGCATCCGTGAGGATGGCCTATTGGCCATCGCCAAAGGTGGCGTAATCTACTCACCCGGAAGTGCGGGCACGATGCAGGAGGTATTTCAGGATGCAGCGCAGAATCACTATAAGACCTTCGGATTCTCTTCGCCTATGGTCTTCCTCGGGCGCGAGCACTGGACACAGCGGATTCCCGTATATCCGCTTTTGGAGCAGTTGCAGGCCGAGGGACGCTACAAGAATCTGCTGCTCTCCATTGCTGATACGGCCGACGAAGCCGAACGGGCGATACTTGAATTCAGATAAGAAAAGCCTGTCTGCGGTGTGCAGACAGGCTTTTCCATATTTTAATTTTGGCGTAACGCAAAAATCACCTTGTTTGACAATTTCTTATGAGCGGACCTGGGCACCAGCCTTCGCCTCCAGCTGACGCTGCAGGTTGGCCATAGCCTTCTCAATCATCTTATCGTTCAAGGTCTGATTCTTATCCTCAAGCGTGAAGCCCAACGCATACGACTTCTTGCCCTCGGGCAGCTTATCACCCTCGTAAACATCGAACAGCGTTACGCTCTTCAGCAGCTTCTTCTCCGTAGCGAAGGCAATATTACGCAACTCAGAGAACGATACGCCCTTATCAACCAGCAGTGCCAAATCGCGCTTAACCTCGGGGAAGCGAGAGAGCTCCTCAACGGCGATACGCTGTTTCTTGGCTGCACGAACGATCAAATCGAAGTCAATCTCAGCAAAATATACGGGCTGCTTCAAATCGAATCGACGCAGAATCTCAGGCGCTACGATACCCATCTCAACAACGGTACGAGGACCCTGTGTGTAGGCGATAGCATCCGAGTAGAGGTCACTCTGTGATGACTCACCACGAAGCGTGTAGAGGTCGATACCGAAACGGCGCAACAACTTCTCCACCGTTGCACGCAAGGTGTAGAACGAAGCCTTGGCGGCCTTCTGATTCCACGATGGAGCTGCATCCAAGCCCGTAACGGCGATACCGATACGATATGACTCGCTGTAACGAGCCAACGGATTCTCGCCCTGCTCAACCTCGGGGTGGAAGTAGTAGCAATTACCCATCTCGAAGAGCTTCAGGTCGGCGTTGCGGTGGTTCACGTTCAGCTCGACTGCCTCCAGAGCATTGAAGAGCAGTGTCTGACGCATCACGTTCAAATCGGCACTCAGCGGGTTCATAATCTTCACACACTGCTCAGCCTTGTACGACGAGAGTCCCTCATAGTAAGAGGCTTTCGTCAGCGAGTTTGACATAATCTCGGTGTAACCCGTAGCGGCTAGGTGGTCGGCAGCGATGTTGATGAGCTTATTCTTATCGGGGCGGGGAGCATACGACAAGGTCGAGTGTACGGCCTGCGGAATCTCCACGTTGTTGTAGCCATAGATACGCAACACATCCTCAACCAGGTCAGCCTCGCGCTGCACATCAACGCGATAAGGCGGAACGGCAACGGTCAAAACGCGGTCCTCCTCCTTGAGGATCTTCACCTCCAGCGCATCGAGGATCGCACGTACGGTCTGCTCGGGGATCTCCTTGCCGATCAGCGCATTGGCGCGGTCTAGCGAGAAATCGAAGACAAAATCCTCAGCAGGCGTGGGGTTAAGGTCGGTAATCTCGCTTGAGATCTTACCACCGGCCAGCTCCTTGAAGAGCAGTGCAGCACGCTTCAGCGCATAGACCTGAATGTTGGGGTCGATACCACGCTCGAATCGGAACGAAGCGTCGGTCGAAAGACCGTGACGCTTTGCCGAGCGGCGGATTGATACGGGGTTGAAGTATGCACTCTCGAGGAAGATATTTACCGTCGTATCGCTCACGCCAGAGTCCAAGCCACCATATACACCACCGATACACATCGGACGCTCGGCCGAGCAGATCATCAGATCCTCTGCCGAGAGTTTGCGCTCAACGCCATCGAGTGTTACGAAGGGAGTACCCTCGGCGCAGTTCTTCACAACCACCTTCTTACCCTCGATCTTGTCGGCATCGAAGGCGTGCAGGGGCTGTCCCAGCTCGAAGAGAACGTAGTTGGTAATATCGACAAGGTTGTTCTTGGGATTGATACCCGCAGCACGCAACTCGTTCTGCATCCACTCGGGTGAGGGGGCAATCTTACATCCCGTAACGGTAAGACCCGCATAACGGGGAGCTGCATCGTGGTTCTCAACCACAACCTCAATCTCCAGATCGTGGTTATCTACCGCAAAGCCATCTACCGACGGAAGTTGCACCTTCACATCCTTGCCCTGCGAACGCATATAGGCTGCAATGTCGCGTGCAACACCGATGTGTGACGCTGCATCCACGCGGTTGGGCGTAAGGCCGATACCGATCAGGTAGTCGTCCTTGATGTTGAGATAGTCGCGGGCAGCGGTGCCTACGACAGCCTCCTCAGGAAGCTCCATAATGCCTGCGTGCGAAGCACCGATACCGAGCTCATCCTCGGCGCACAACATTCCGAGCGACTCCACGCCACGAATCTTGCTACGCTTAATCTTGAACTCCTCGTCGCCACCGTTGGGGTACAAAACCGAGCCAACCGTAGCACACAGCACCTTCAAGCCCTGACGGCAGTTGGGCGCACCGCAGACAATCTGCAGAGGCTCCTCTGCTCCAACATCCACCTTGGTCACGTGGAGGTGATCCGAATCGGGATGGTCCCAGCACTCCGTAACGTGGCCAACCACTACGCCCTGCAAACCGCCGCGAATGGTCTCCACCTTGCGAAAATCCTCAACCTCAAGACCGATGTCAGTTAAGATTGAAGCCACCTCCGATGCCGAAAGATCGATGTCGATATACTTCTTTAGCCAATTAAATGAGATTTCCATATTGTGATATTTTTACATTTTTTAGTCTGTAGCAATTTGGCGCTTTTGCGCTTACAACCTACAAAGGTAATAATTAATTCTTAATTATCGGCTGCCGAGCCACAAAAAGATCATTCCGACAAGGATGAATACCATATCGATAGCCTTTGCCTTGAGATTTTTCTCCCCGAACAACATCGCTCCGCAAGCACACGACACCACCACCGACGAGCGGCGCACCATCGAAACCACCGAGACCATAGCATCACCCTGCGACAGAGCAATGAAGTAAGCCATATCGGCCGCCGTTAGAAAAATCGAAATCATCGGGATAGCCCACGACCAGCGAAAAGAGGTTGCTGCCGCCTTCGAGAGTCGCAGCGCCACAACAATTACAGCCATCATCACCACCTGATAGACACAGAACCAGCTCTGCACCGCCAGCGGCTCGATTTCACGCAGGATATGGCGGTCGTAAAGGCCGCTCACAGCTCCCAACATAGCGGCGACGGCAACGCAGAGAATCCACTTATTTCGCACGAAATCGATACCCTCCTTCTTACCGGCACGGCTGAGCAGAAAAAGCGACACAAGAGCCAGCGCCACACCAATCCACTGCATCAGATTCAGACGCTCGCCAAAGATGATAAAAGCACCCATCAGAACCATCACCGGACGTGTGGCGTTGATCGGGCCTACGATGGTGATTGGCAGATGTTTAATACCCACATATCCGAACAGCCACGAGGTGAGTGTAATGGCCGCCTTGAGCATCACCAAAAGATGCGAACGTAAGCCCATCGGAGCGATATCGAAGAGCGTTCCCTCGAACCATCCAAGTGAGGCCAAACCTGAAATTATGGCAGGCAGGAAAAAGAGTGTCGAAAAGAGTGTATTGAGCAGCAATACAACAGGTACCGAATTATCCTTTACAGCCTGTTTTTTTGCCACATCATACAGACCGAGCAGCGCTGCCGAGAGAAATGCCAACGAAAGCCACATACGCTATGCTGTCAAGAGTCCGATAATCGCCAGCACGGCAAGAGTCATACTCGCCAGACCATTCAGCGTGCCAAATGCTATGCCGATATGGCGTGTGCGGGTGGGAGTTACCAGGATGTGCTCCAAACAGAGAATTGCCGCAAATGCAGCCACACCTGCCCACGTCCATACCGATGAGGGCAGATAGGTGGCAAACCACACAAGCGACGCAATGCTCACCGCGTGCAACGCAATGCTGATAGCCAATGCCTGTGCGGGCGAAAACTTCGCGGGGATGGAGTGTAGCCCCTGCTCGCGATCGAAATCGCGGTCCTGCAGGGCGTAAATAATATCGAAACCCGATGTCCACGTTATCACCACCAGCGAGAGGATGCAGGCCTCCAGCGCAAACTCGCCCGTAACGGCGATATACGCTCCCACGGGGGCAATTCCAAGCGAAAGTCCCAGCACCATATGAGCCAACGAAGTGAAGCGCTTACAGTAGCTGTAAAACATCACAACGCCAAGTGCCACGGGCGACAGAAGAGCCGTCAGAAGATTTATTGTCGAGGCTACGCCAACGAACAGCAATGCATTGATAATCACAAACCATAACGCAGCTCGTGCCGAGATTTTCCCTGCGGGAATTTCGCGGTCGGCCGTGCGGGGATTCTTCGCATCGATATCGCGGTCGGCCCAGCGATTGAAACCCATCGCCACGTTGCGGGCAAAGACCATACACAACACTACCTGCGCAAGCAGCGTCGCCCACCACCAAGGCGAGTTACCCCCTGCCGCGACGCCACTCGTCTTTACGGCATACACGAAGGCTAACATTGCAAAAGGCATAGCAAAAATGGTGTGCGAGAACTTCACCAAACGGGAATATTTTGTAACCGAATTCATCGTTTTTTATTTTTTGACAGGGCAAAGATACAATAATTTTGCGGATACGCTCGAATTTGCGTATATTTGCGCGGTTACACGTTATATATATGAAAAAGATTCGCAATTTTTGTATCATAGCACATATCGACCACGGTAAATCAACCTTGGCCGACCGTCTTTTGGAGTTCACTAACACACTCAACCAGCGCGAGATGCAGTCGCAGGTTCTGGACGATATGGACCTCGAACGCGAAAAGGGTATCACTATCAAGAGCCACGCCATCCAGATGGAGTACAAGGCTCGCAACGGCGAGACCTACGTTCTGAACCTTATCGACACCCCGGGACACGTCGATTTCTCTTACGAGGTGTCACGTGCCATCGCTT
>JAFOEH010000346.1 GCA_017380275.1 Alistipes sp. | reverse complement strand
TACTACAAGCAGTATAAGGATCAGCGCACGCTACTCGAGTATATGAATATGGGTATTGACGATGCAGCCGTTGAGGCCGATATGATCCGTCGCAAAATTATGCGCAACCACACCGCAGGTGTGAACGGCTCGTTCACATACACTTCACCTCGTCTTACGCTCCTTTTGGGTGGCTCGTATCTCTACTACACCTGCCCGCACTGGGGCGAGCTGGATTGGGTTGATGGCTTCGGTGAGGCACAGATTGTTGGTCGCTGGTACGACAACGATGTCGATAAGCAGGATGCAAACCTCTTTGCAAAGGCTATGTGGCAGGCTACGGAGGGGCTGACGCTCTTTGCCGATTTGCAGTATCGCTACGTCAACTACAAGGCGTGGGGTGTGAACGACAATTTTGATTGGGAGACGATGCAGATGCAGCCCATCGACGTCGATAAGCAGTATAACTTCTTCAATCCCCGCGTGGGCTTGAGCTACTCTTTGGCTGAGCGCCATAAGTTCTTTGCCTCGCTGGCCATAGCGCAGAAGGAGCCGACGCGATCGGATTTTACCGACCGATATATGTTCGCCGACGACCAGACGCAGCCCTCGTCGGAGCTGCTCTACGACTATGAGGCGGGCTATGAGTACTCATCGCCGAAGTTGGCCATCGGAGCGAATTTCTACTATATGAAATATAAGGATCAGCTCATACCGACGGGTATGGTCAATGACAGTTCAGACGCGCTCAATGTCAATGTCCCCGATTCGTATCGCTATGGCGTGGAGCTTACGGCAGCGTGGAAAACGGCGCGATGGCTCACCATTGGCGGTAGTGCAACGCTTAGCAGCAATAAGATACGCAACTATGTCGATATGTTGAGCGATAGCCCCACCTATGGCCAAAATCTCGGTGATATGACCATCGCCTACTCACCCGATGTGGTGGCCTCGGCCTATCTGGACTTCCACGCAGGGGGTTTCGAGGCGGTGCTGCGCACACAGCACGTCGGCAAGCAGTACTTCACCAACAACGAGATCGAGGCGCTGACGCTCGACGCCTATACGGTAACGAATCTCGATCTGGGCTATACGCTCAAAACCACTGCCGCGAAGAGTGTTCGTCTGGGACTTGCGATCTATAACCTCTTCAATGTGGAGTATTGCAGCAACGGATATGGCTATTCGTATATGTGGGATGGCGTGCGCTACGACGAGGCCTATTACTTCCCGCAAGCCCCGCTGCACGTTCTGGCTAATGTTACGGTGAATTTTTAATTAATTTCCACTATAGACTTTTCGTAAATAAGGTAAACCCCGAAAACCCCGAAAACCCCGAAAATCATTCGTAAATAAGGTAAACCCCGAAAAATATGGATTTTAAACTCGTTCTTCAAATTGTAGGTGTGGTCCTGGGACTGCTCTATCTCTATCTCGAATACAAGGCTAACATATGGCTTTGGGTCGTAGGTCTTATTATGCCCGTCGTGCACGGTACGCTCTACTACCGCTCGGGCCTCTATGCCGACTTCGCGATGCAGCTCTACTATATCGCTGCCGGCCTGTATGGTCTGATGATGTGGAGCCGCAAACCCAAAAAGAAGAGCGAGTCGCCACTTAAAATTGGCTTCACTCCCGCTCGGGTATGGCCCAGAGCGTTTGCCATTTATGCAATTCTGCACGCGGCCATATATTGGTTGCTGGTTAGCTTCACCGATAGCACCGTCCCCTTCTGGGATTCGCTCTCGACGGCACTCTGCATCTTGGCCTACTGGATGCTCTCGCGTAAATATGTCGAGCAGTGGCTGGTGTGGCTGGCTGTTGATTTGATAAGCTTCGGACTCTATATCTATAAGGATATACCTCTTACGGCAGGACTCTATGCGCTGTATTCGGCT
>JAFOEH010000345.1 GCA_017380275.1 Alistipes sp. | reverse complement strand
GATGTTATCGGCTCACGTTCGCTGCTCAATGAGGTTGAGCTTATCGAGATCGTTGAGCGCGTATTCCTTAAGCTCGGCATCCGCGTAGTGCTGAAGATGAACAACCGCAAGATCCTCTACGGTATCGCCGAGTCTATCGGCCACGCCGACAAAATGATGGATATTACCGTAGCAATCGATAAGCTGGAGAAGATTGGTCTGGAGAACGTAAAAAGCGAGCTCTCGGAGCGCGGTTTGGAGCAGGAGGCTATCGACAAACTTCAACCTATCCTTGAGCTGAGCGGCACTAACGCCGAGAAACTCGCAAAGTTACGCGACGTTATCGGATCATCCGAAACGGGCGTTAAGGGTATCGAGGAGATGACCGAAATCTTCGGTTATGTCGATCAGCTCGGTCTCGAACTTCCCATCGAACTCGACCTATCGCTGGCACGCGGTTTGAACTACTACACAGGAGCAATCTTCGAGGTAAAGGCTCTGGATTATGCCATCGGCTCGATCTGCGGTGGAGGCCGCTACGACGACCTGACAGGCATCTTCGGTCTGCCCAACACCTCGGGCGTAGGTATCTCGTTCGGTGCCGACCGCATCTACGACGTGATGACAGGACTCGAACTCTTCCCCGAGGAGGTGAACTTCACGACAAAGGTGTTGTTCGTAAACCTCGGAGAGCAGGAGCAGATGGCTTCGATGCAGATTATTCGCACGTTGCGCGACAATGGCATCGCAGCAGAGATATACCCTGAGTCGGCCAAGATGAAAAAGCAGATGGAGTATGCCAACCGCCGAGCAATTCCCTACGTTGTGATCATCGGCAGCAACGAGCTTGCCGAACGTCAGGCTACGGTGAAGAATATGCTCTCGGGCGAGCAGCAGAGCGTTGCCTTTGAGAAGGTTGCCGAATTATTGAAATAAAATCTATTACTATGAAACGAAAAGTGTGTGCCATTACCGCCCTATTGATGCTGGTCGTCGCCCCCTTTGTGGCCGTAGCCCAACGTCAGGCGGATGATGCGACCACACAGCTGCAAAAGCTCAATCGTTTCTATCGCTACCTGCACGGGATGTATGTCGATAGCGTAGCTATGGCACCCATCGTCGAGAGCGCCATCAGAGGTATGCTCGAGGAGCTGGACCCACACTCCGCCTACCTCGATGCCGAGGAGATGAAGGCTGCCGAGGAGACTATGCAAGGCTCATTCAGTGGCATAGGTATCGAATACAATATCCACAACGACTCCATCATCGTCGTCAATACGATCGTTCAAGGCCCCGCCGACAAAGCGGGATTACAACCCAACGATCGTATCGTTGAGATCGACGGTGATAACGTCGTGGGAATCAGCCGCAACGAAGTTCCACCCAAACTGCGTGGCGAACGCGGATCAACGGTACGCATCGGAGTTGCGCGTCACGGTGTAAAGGAGATACTGCCCTTCTCTATCGTGCGCGACAACATCCCCATCAACTCCATTGATGCCGTGTTCAAGCAGGGCTCGACGGGCTACATCAAGGTCAATCGCTTCGAACGCAACACTATGCGCGAATTCGAGCAGGCTATGCAGCAGCTTGGCCAGATCGAATCCTTGATCCTCGACCTCTGTGGCAATGGTGGCGGACTGCTCGATCAGGCGATCGATATGGCGGGTTACTTTCTACCCCCTCGAACGCTCATTACTTCCATTGAAGGCCGCGCAGTTATGCCCGAACAACGTCGCTCCACTCGCGGAGGATTGTTCAACGGCCGATTGGTGGTACTCATCGACGGCAACTCCGCCTCGGGCAGCGAGCTCGTTGCTGGGGCAATCCAAGATTGGGACCGAGGCGTCATCGTTGGCAAACACAGCTTTGGCAAAGGCCTGGTACAGCGCCAAGTACCTATGGGCGATGGTTCTGCCATCCGACTCACAATCGCACGCTACCACACCCCCTCGGGACGTGTAATCCAGCGTCCTTACGAGCGTGGCCAGAAGGAGGAGTACTACCGTGCTCACACTTCGCGTCTACTGGGCGAGCAGAGCGACTCGGTTGTCACCGATCGTCCCGCATATAAAACTCTGCTCTCAGGCCGCACGGTCTATGGCGGAGGAGGCATCGAGCCCGACATTCAGGTCGAGAGCGACACTACCGACGTGAGCGACTATATGGTACGCGTGATGGCTCAAGGTGTTGAGAATGAGTTTCTGATGGACTACCTCGACAAGAATCGCACCCGTCTGGCGACCGCCTACCCCACCTTCGAGAGCTTTGAAAGCAACTTCAAACTCAGCGACGAGGAGCTGCGCCAGGTGACTACCCTTGCCACAAAGAAGGGCGTCGAATTCGACGAGGCAGG
>JAFOEH010000344.1 GCA_017380275.1 Alistipes sp. | reverse complement strand
GTGGGTGCGCCTCCGGGATATGTGGGCTATGACGAGGGTGGCCAGCTCACCGAGGCCGTGCGCCGCAAGCCCTACTCGGTGGTGCTGCTCGACGAGATCGAGAAGGCCCATCCCGATGTCTTCAACATCCTGTTGCAGGTGCTCGACGATGGCCGACTGACGGACAACAAGGGCCGCACGGTCGATTTCCGCAACACGATAATCATTATGACCTCGAATATGGGCTCGCACCTTATTCAGGAGCGTTTCGCCTCGGCCTTTGCGGGCGATGAGCCTACGGAGGAGCTTGTGGAGCGCACGCGCGAGGAGGTTGTCGAGATGCTCAAGCAGCAGCTCAAGCCCGAGTTTGTGAACCGCATCGACGAGATTGTGATGTTCGAGCCGCTCACGCGCCGCGATATTGAGCATATCGTTGATATTCAGATGAGTATCATCGCCCGTATGCTCTCGCGCAACGGCCTGAAGCTGGAGTACACCGCCTCGGCCCGCGACCTTATAGCGCGTCTTGGCTACGATCCGCTCTATGGTGCGCGACCTGTCAAGCGCGTGATTCAGCGCGAGGTGGTCAATGCCCTCTCGAAGCGAATCTTGGCGGGCGAGGTTGATCGTGAGAAGGAGATTAAGATCGATGCCAACGGCGAGGAGATAGTCTTTTCTAATTAAAACAGTATAATGTCATTCCACATTTCCGCAAGGGTTAGCTCCCTGATACAAAGTCAGATACCCTGCGGAAATGATTGGAATGACTTATTTCTTGATTTTGAATTAAATCATTTTTTATATATTTGCAGTCAAATAGGTTAGTTATGACACATATTAATCTTACCGCCTCGCAGATCTCTGCTCTCGAGGCCAACGGCTGCACTGCCGAGGATTGGCAGCGCGTGATGGTCGCGCCAGCCTTCTCGCCCGAGCACATCCGCAACGTCGCCTTCTCGGGCGATGTGCGCTTGGGCTGCTTCAACCGCTCATTCACTCTCGCGGGTGGCGTCTGTCGCCACGCGGGCATCCGCAACGCCACGCTGCACAATGTCGATGTGGCCGACGACTGCCTTATCGAGAACATCCACAACTACATAGCCAACTACCGCATCGGCCGCTCATCGATCATCCGCAACGTCAATCAAATCTACGTCGAGGGGCGGTCGTCGTTCGGCAATGGCGTGGCTGTAAATGTGCTGAACGAGACGGGCGGCCGCGAGGTCTATATCAACGACAAACTCTCGGCACACATGGCCTATGTTATGGCGCTCTACCGCCACCGCCCCGAGCTGAAGTCCCGTCTGAAGGAGATAACCGATTACTACACAGAGAAATACTCCTCCGCGGTCGGCACCATCGGCGAGGATGTACACATCACCAACGTCGGCCTTGTGCGCGATGTTCGCGTGGGGGATTGCTGCACCATCAGCGGCGCGGCACGTCTGCGCAACTGCTCGCTGAACTCCAATGCGGCTGCGCCCATCCACATCGGCGACGGCGTGATCTGCGACGATGTGATCATCTCGAGCGGCTCGAGCGTCGATGAGGGTGCTACGCTCGCGCGCTGCTTCGTGGGGCAGGCCTGCAAGATAGGCCACAACTACTCGGCCTCCGACTCGCTCTTCTTCAGCAACTGTCAGGGCGAGAATGGCGAGGCCTGCGCCATCTTCGCGGGGCCTTACACCGTCACGCACCACAAATCGACGCTGCTCATTGCGGGTATGTTCTCGTTTATGAATGCCGGCTCGGGCTCGAACCAGAGCAACCATATGTATAAGCTCGGCCCCATACATCAGGGCACGCTCGAGCGCGGAGCGAAGACAACCTCCAACTCCTACATCCTCTGGCCTGCCCGCGTGGGAGCCTTCTCGCTGGTTATGGGCCGCCACACCAGCCACTCCGACACTACCAATCTCCCCTTCTCGTACCTTATCGAGCAGAACAACACGACATACTTGGCGCCGGGCGTGAACCTGCGCTCGGTGGGCACGATACGCGACGTGAAGAAGTGGCCCGTGCGCGACGGCCGCAACGACCCTAACCGACTGGACTGCATCAACTTTAACCTGCTGAGTCCCTACACCGTGCAGAAGATGCTCAAGGGCTTGGAGCTGCTGCGCAACCTGCGCGCGGTCAGCGGCGAGCTCTCGGACGAGTACTCGTTCCACAGCGCCAAGATCAAGAACTCGGCCCTGCGCAAGGGCATCGACTACTACCGCACGGCGGTGCATAAGTTTATGGGCAACTCCATCATCAAGCGTCTGGAGGGCGTGGCCCTGCCCGACGATGAGACCATCCGCCACCGACTGCGCCCCACGATTGAGGTTGGCCGAGGTGAGTGGGTTGATCTGTCGGGCCTTATCGCCCCGAAGAGCGAGGTCGATCGCGTGCTGGAGGCTATTGAGAGCGGCGAGCTGAATCGGCTCAGGTTGATAAATGCCGAGTGGCAGGTGATGCACGAGCGCTATTATGAGTATGAGTGGACGTGGGTTTACGACCACATCGAGGAGTTCTATGGTATTGATCCCGAGAGAATTACGGCCGACGACATAAGACGCATCGTCAATGAGTGGCGCGAGGCTGTCGTTGGGCTCGACAGGATGGTCTATGAGGATGCCCGCAAGGAGTTCTCGCTCGCCTCACGCACGGGATTTGGTGCCGACGGCACGCGCGCCGAGAAGGATATGGACTTCGAGCAGGTGCGTGGCGACTTCGAGAGCAACCCCTTTGTGCGCGCCACGCTCGACCACATCGAGCAGAAGAGTGCCCTCGGCGAGGAGTTGCTTAATCGGCTGCCCGCTTAAAAAATGCAAAATCAGCCGTAACGGCTGTTTTGCTACCGCGCGCTTACATCGCTTTCGAGCGTTGTGGGCGGCAGAAGATGCAATTCAAAATGCAGAATTCAAAATGTAGAATTAATAAATTACGTCATTCCACATTTTCACATCATATTGCCCACCTGATACTATGGTAGTGTCTATGTGAAAATGATTGGAATCTACCTTTGTGAAAAAAGTTTGCTGATACCGATATTTTAGTAGATGATCCCCATCGCCTTGCTCCGCAAGTCGGGGGATGACGTGCTTATTAGGTATTAATTTTGAATTTTGAATTCTGCATTCTGCAAAACAGGCGTTACGCCTGAAAACAACCTCCCCCCACCCATTTCTGGGCGGGGGGAGCACAAAAAAACCGACCTATAAAGCACTCTGCATCAGCCCTTAATGACAACAAGGAAAATCCACAAACCCCGTATTGGGCAGATGCTTCGTACTTTCTCTTATCTTTGTGTTGCGCGCTCGCGCATTACACGAAGTTCCTTTTTCCAAGTTACGGCGCAGATGAGCGTCGCCACGACGCATCCCACCGTAAACATCCAGAACGTTACGCCCCAACCCAAGTCAGAGCCTGCCACCTGACCCACGACGATCTTCGACAGAAGAGCATCGCCCAGCAGGTAGCCAAACAATCCTACAAATCCCGCAGCCGTACCTGCCGCATTCTTCGGCACGAAGCTCAGCGCCTGAATACCGATCAGCGCGATAGGACCATAGACGGCAAATCCCGTCAGTCCGAGCGAGAAGAATACCACCATCGAGAGTGCCTGCTCGCCACCGAACACCGCGGCCACAGCCTCAGCCTGCCAGTAGCACAAAATTCCAACCAACACCATCAACATATAGATCACATTGACCGGTGCGCAGCGTCCCTGGAAGAAGCGCGACGAGAGCCATCCGCAGATGATCGTGCCGGGGATACCCGCATACTCAAACAGCGAGAATGCCACGCGGCTCTCCGAGGCCGACATAATCTGCATATCCTGCAAGTAGGTGGGCGCCCAGTCGCTGATGCCGTAGCGGATGAAATAGACAAACACGTTGGCTATGGCGATCATCCAAAGCAGATGATTCTTAAATACATACTCAACGAACAGACGCTTGAACGGGATCGACGTCTCCTCGCCCTCGGCAGCCTTGCGGCTGGTGTAGTCCTGGCGGTACTCCTCGATCGACGGAAGACCGCAAGCCTCGGGTCTATCGCGCAGCGTCCACCAGCAGAAGGCGGCAAAGAGGATAGCCACCACCGAGGGGAAGATAAATGCCGCGCGCCAGCTCTCCGCGATACCCATCGAAGCGAAAATCACTATTCCGCCCGAAACGAGCAATCCGAGCGAGCCGCCACCCACGTTGTGCGAGCAGTTCCAGATCGACATCTTGAAGCTACGCTCGTTCTGCGAGAACCAATGCGCCATAATGCGTCCGCACGGGGGCCAACCCATACCCGAGAGCCATCCCACAGCCAGCATAAAGGCGAACAGAATACCACCATTGACGGCAATCGACGCCGAGTAGGGAATCAATCCCACGGCGGCCATCACCGAAGAGGCGATGATGAGTCCCACGACCAGGAACTTGCGGGCGTCGGAGTGGTCTGAAAGGCTACCCATCAGAAACTTACTGAAGGCGTAAGCGATGGGGATTCCGGCCATAGCGAAACCGGCTGTCTCCTTGTCGAGCAGGCCGTCGGCCATCATTCCGGGGGCTGCGAGTGAAAGATTCTTGCGGACCAGATAGTAGGCTGCGTAGCCAAAAAATGCACCAAGAAAAACCTTCAGACGCATACGGCGATACTCGGCATCTACCTTGTCGGCCGCGATTTGCGGACGTGCCGCAGGCGGGTTGAAAAATTCGAGCATAGGCTTAATCATTTTCCCGTTTGGGAATGTAAAATTAACAAATTATTTTCTATTTCTCGCAAATTAACAAGAAATTTTTTTTCGTATCGAAACAAAAATAATATTATTACAAAAGATTGTCAAGTTTTTACGCCTTTTTTCTTACCTTTACCACCAGAACAAAAAATCCATCTAAATGAACATCAACGAACGTCACGAATTCATCACCCGCCAGCTCGAGGCCAAGGGCCAAGTGAGCGTCACGGAGCTCTCGACGCTGCTCAATGTATCGGAGGTTACCATCCGCAAGGATCTCTCGATTCTCGAGAAGAACAACCTCCTCTACCGCGCCCACGGCAAGGCCATCAAGCTCAGCCCCTACATCAACGACCGCGACGTAAATGTCAAGGAGCATCAGTTCCCCGCCGAGAAGACCGCCATCGCACGCGAAGCGGTGAAGCTCATCGAGCCCAACGACTCGATCATCATCGCCTCGGGAACCACCGTGCAATACTTCGCCCGCGAGATCAACACCGACGAGACGGGGGGCCGCCTGACGGTCATCACCTCGGCGCTGAACGTGGCATCGGTGCTATCGGCCAACCGCGACATCGAGGTCATCCAGCTCGGCGGACTGGTGCGCAGCACATCGCTCTCGGCCGTGGGTTGCGATGCCGAGCGTCAGCTGGAAAACTTCGCCGGCAGCAAGCTCTTCATCGGCGTGGACGGACTCGACCCCGAGTATGGTCTCTCGACGACTAACCTGCTGGAGGCCAACCTGAACCGCGTGATGATTGCGGCAGCGGAGAAGATCATCGTGCTGTGCGACTCGTCGAAGTTTGGTCGTCGCGGCTTCAGCCGCATCTGCCCCATCGATGATGTCGATCAGATCATCACCGACAGCGGCATCCCCGCCCACGTTCTGGAGGCTCTGGAGCAGCGAGGGATTGAAGTTACCATAGTTCACCCCTAAGGGGTGCTCCCCAACCGCCTGCTACCCCCGCTACTGAACGTGGTGGGCGGCAGATGATGCAATTCAAAATTCAAAATTCAAAATTGAGAATTAATAAATTACGTCATTCCACATTTTTGCAGAGGATTAGTTGCCTGATACGGAAATAGCCTCCTCTGCAAAAATGATTGGAATCTACCTTTGTAAAACAGCTTGCTGATACAGATATTTTAGAAGAAGTTAATCCGCATACGCGTCTTTTCACCGCATCGGCTCGGCAAAGCCTGCAAGCAGTCT
>JAFOEH010000343.1 GCA_017380275.1 Alistipes sp. | reverse complement strand
TCTCACGCTCGGCCGGTGTCATCGACGAGATGATAGCCTCAGTCTGCTTGAAGGCATCGTCGGGAATATCCACATTCTTGAGCATCTTGCCCATTCCCGGAATCATCGAAGCAATATCCTTCAGGTTACCCATCTTCTTGATCTGGTTAATCTGGTCGATAAAGTCGTTGAAGTTGAACTGATCCTTCACCAGCTTCTTCTTCAGCTTGCGTGCAGCCTCCTCGTCGTACTGCTCCTGCGCACGCTCAACGAGCGACACCACATCACCCATACCCAAGATACGGTCGGCCATACGCTCGGGGTGGAACACCTGCAGGGCATCCATCTTCTCACCGCTTGATATAAACTTCAGCGGCTTGTTCACAACCGAACGAATCGAAATAGCGGCACCACCTCGAGTATCACCATCGAGCTTGGTGAGTACCACGCCATCGAAATCCAGACGATCGTTGAACTCCTTGGCCGTATTCACAGCATCCTGACCCGTCATCGAATCCACTACGAAGAGTGTCTCCGAGGGGTTCACGGCCGCCTTGATAGCCGTAATCTCCTGCATCATCGCCTCATCGACTGCCAAACGACCAGCCGTATCGACAATCACAGTATTGTATGCCTTCTGCTGAGCATAGGCAATCGCATTCTGCGCAATCTCAACGGGATTCTGATTACCCTCCTCGGTATAAACCTCCACGCCAATCTGCTGGCCCAGCACCTTCAACTGATCGATTGCCGCAGGACGATAGACGTCACCCGCAACGAGCAGCACCTGACGTCCCTTCTTCGAGCGAAGCATCGAAGCGAGCTTACCTGAGAAGGTGGTCTTACCCGAACCCTGCAAACCTGCAATCAGAATTACCGCAGGCTTACCCTCGAGCTTGATATCCGTTGCCGTTCCACCCATCAACTGCGCCAACTCATCGCGTACGATCTTGGTCATCATTTGACCGGGCTTCACCGACTTCAACACATCCTGACCCAATGCCTTCTGCTTCACCTGGTCGGTGAAGGTCTTTGCCACTTTGTAGTTCACATCGGCGTCAATCAGTGCACGGCGAATCTCCTTCAGTGTTTCAGCTACATTAATCTCGGTGATTCGGCCCTCACCCTTGAGTATCTTAAACGATCTCTCAAGTTTGTCTGTTAAATTCTCAAACATAGTTATTTTTATTTTACATTATTCTCGCTAAAAATCGCACAAAGATATAAAATCTTTGCGAAAGCCGTCCCGTTGTGCAAGGAAATTGTATCGAAAAACAGCGAAAACCTATCAAAAATGAGAGGTTGTATCACCGCAGAAAATATCTATCTTTGCTCAATCATAAAAAACAGCAACTTAAAACACGGAAAATATGTACTTCACTGGTTTAATCATCGGCATCGCCACATTCCTAATTATCGGGCTCTTCCACCCTCTGGTAATCAAGGGCGAGTACTACTTCGGCACACGCATCTGGTGGATATTTGCACTGATGGGCATCATCACCATCGCAGCTTCGCTTATGATTGAGGATGTGCTTTGGTCAACGCTTTTGGCCGTCTGGGGCGCATCGTCATTCTGGTCAATCGGAGAGCTTTTCGAGCAGCGCAAACGCGTCGAAAAAGGGTGGTTCCCCAAACGCGAGAAGAGATAAAAAAACGGGCTCAAATGAAGCCCGTTTTTGTTTTATTATTTAGCACCTACCGTGCGCTCCAGCAATCGCTCGGGATTATCGGTTGTGATGTAGTCGAAATCACGATCGAGGAACCACGTCATTCCCTCCTCGTCATTTACCGTCCAAGCATTCAGATGCACGCCGCGCTGCTTGAATGTCGCAACCCACTCGGGATGATTGAAGAAGTGAACATCCTGATAATCGACAGCAGTAATGCCTCGTTTAAGCATCGTGTCTGGATGCATCTCAGGCAACTCTGTCTGCCAACGTCCAAGATATGCAATCGGCAACGACGTTATCTTGCGCATCGCCTCATAGGTCGGCAGGTGCGCCACCAGATACTCCACCCACGGCTCCGCCTTCATCTGCTGCACCAACTTTGCCGTCGCAACACCGATAGCCACAGCGTGGTCGCTCGAACCGATATTTTTCACATCTATCACAAGTTTTGTTCCCGTCTGCTGCGTTGCATGCGCAATGTACTCACGCAGTGTCGGCAACTTCTCGCCATTTGGCAAGGGGAATTTTACCAACTCAGCGTATGTCGCCTTCTCAATCTCCAAGCCGTTATAAGTCGGATCGTGGTTAATAACGAGCGAATCGTCAGCCGTCAAATGCACATCACACTCCGAGCCGTGACAACCCATCTCTGCCGCCGCGCTAAACGAAGCCAAAGAGTTCTGTGGATGGCCCGTATTCTTCCACGCACCGCGGTGAGCCACCACCTTATTTTGATGAAATTGGGGCGCTGTCGAGCAGGCAACACCCATTAAAGCTACTGCAACAATTAAAAATCGTTTCATTTTATATATCATTTAATTACATTATTTAATCTAAAGTTTTGGATTTAGCTTGTGCCGCTCCTTATCGCGCTCGGTCTTCTTTCGAAAATTATGCTCAATTGCCTGCTCCAAATCGACTCCCGTCTGATTGGCCAAACACACCAGCACCCACAGCACATCAACCATCTCATCGGCCAGGTCATCCTTCTCGCCCGCCTTGAACGACTGTTCGCCATACTTGCGCGCAATGACACGAGCCAACTCACCAACCTCTTCGGTCAGGATGGCCATATTGGTCAATTCGCCGAAATACCTCACTCCATAGCTCCGTATCCACTCATCGACCCTTAGCTGCAAATCCTTAATCTCCATAAATCGAGTTTTTGCCTACAGCAACTATGTTTCCGGCGTTGAGGAGTATGTTTTCGAGTGTAGCACGCCTAATTATAATATGCTCGGTGTGCATGGCATGTTGTGCCGCATCATC
>JAFOEH010000342.1 GCA_017380275.1 Alistipes sp. | reverse complement strand
GCACAAATAGGCCGCAAGGCACAATTTGCGGGGTCGCCGCGTCGTCGTCGGTAAAATGAATGCTACGCACTTTTGAAGCAATCAAAAGGTCTCCATTTTTTAACCCTCCGCCGCCGCGTCGCCCTTCGTCCGCAAATTCTGCAGTGCGGGTTTTTCTTTCCGGCGTGTTAGAATTTTACTGTTTCGTCGACTGTGGTGAATGACGAGAAGGTGGCCGTTGCATCCTTCAGGTAGTAGATGGCCGTGTTGTCGTCATTCTCGTTGTACTGGCCGCGCAGGTGGGGGTAGGCATCCAGATAAGCCTTCTTGGCCTCGACGCGCTCATCCTCAACAAGCGTGCAGGCTACGCGCACCCACTCGCTATCCTTCTGGGCGCAGAACTCGACCTTCGGATTGGCCGCCAGCTGCTGTGCTACACGCTTCTTGTGGCCGGTGATGATATACATCTTACCCTCGTAGATGTGCAACGCACCAAAGGGACGCACGCGGGGCTGGTCGCCATCGGCCGTAGCGATGAAAAATACGCCGATACCCTTCATATAATCATATACGCGCTGCTGCACGGCGGCGTTGGGCGATGAGTATGCGGCGTGGTCGATCTTAACGGGTGCCGGAGCGCTATGCTCTGTGGGAGTGTTCTCCGATGAGCAAGCCACGAAGGCTACGGCGAGGAGGATAGCAAAAATTTTCTTCATAAGTTAGGGGATTTTTAATTGTTTATGTTTCTATTCAATCTTGATGCTGCAGACGATGGGCAGGTGATCCGACGGATAGTGTCCGTTGGGGCGCTTGTCGTCGATAACCAGATAATCCTCTACGGTAACATTCTTTGACACAAACAGATAGTCGATTCGCGCCTTGGCCGGGCCGAGGAAGTTGCCGCCACCCAGATCGGTCTCAACGGGGCCTGCAGGCGGGGTGAGCGACACCTTGTAGGCGTCGTTGAGCAGCGTGAGAATATCCTTCACCTGCGGCGTCTCCTCGCGTGAGTTGTAGTCGCCAACGGCAATTACAGGCTTATCGCCAGCAATCTCGCGCACCTTGTCGATGAGCACCTTGCCCGAGTTGGCGCGAGCCACCTCCAATCGCCAGTAGAGATGCGAGTTGAAGTAGTAGAAGTCGCGGCCCGTAGCCTTGTCCAGGAAGTGTCCCCAATTGCAGAGGCGCAGATCGTTGGCATCCCAGCCGAAGCTCTCGACATCGGGCGTGGGGCTATACCAGAAGGTACCCTCGTCCAGCAGCTCGTATTTATCGCGTTTGTAGAACGTAATGCAGTTGTGGAAGCCCTCGCTGATGCCGTACGAGTGGTAGATGTAGTCGTACTCGGGCAGCAGTGCCGCCAGCTCGGGCATCTGATCCTTGTTGGCCTCCTGCGTGCCTACGATGTCGAAGTCGTGGCGCAGAATAACGTCGGCCACCGCCCCCTTACGCTCGGCCCACGAGTTGCCGTCGGTGGCGTCGGCCTCCGAATCAAAACGTACGTTAAAGGTTGCAGCGCGCATCTGGATGGGCTTTTCGCCACAGCTCACGAAGGCAAGGGCTGCAAGAAGGGAGAATAGTAGTTGTTTCATAGGGTTAGTGGTATGTTAGGGTTAGAATCTATATCCGAGAGTGAGGACAACGTAATCGCGGTTGAAACTGCTCGAGTAGTAGGGGCTTGCCGTGTCGAACATCCCCGTAGCACTCTCCAACGCGTAGAAGAGCATATAATCGGTCTGCTTGTTCTCGATGTGCTGATAGCCCAAATCGAGTGTCGTGCGGCCGATAGCCACGCCCACACCTGCCGAGATGCAGTCGGTGCGGTAGTTTAGAGGGCGATTGTAGTAGAGGCTCTTGTCGTTGCGCAACATTCCGTCGGCCACACCATAGCCGGCACGCAGAGCCAGCATCGGCAGCGGCTTAACCTCCGCACCCACACGCAGCGTGTTCGAGCCCTTGAAGTTATCCTTGAACTCCTCGCGGTACATCTGCGCAACGTAGTCAAATCCTGCAGGGATGTTCTTCACGCGGATGCCGTTGTACCAGTCGCGCTCGTAATCCACCGACAGCACAGCCACGTTTCCGAGCGAGTACGACGCTCCCACCATCAGTCGCGTAGGCGAGGTGAAGTCCCACGCATTGGTTGCCACGTCGTCCAGCACGGGTGTGGTGTCGCCTGCGGGGTTGAAGTTGGTGCCCATATATGCCTGATAGCTGCGCTCCAGAGAGTAATAGGTCGGGGTATGCACCGCCACGCCCAAGCGCAACGAGGGGATGGGACGGTAGATCGCGCCGAACTTGAAGTTCACGCCCGTACCCTCGATATCGACCGCCTGATTGTAGTCCATCCACGAGGCGGGTGCCGTGAGCTCATAGCCCGCACCATCGACGGGAGTCGATGAGTAGAGGTAATCCTCGCCGTAGTAGAGCTCGCGCTTCCAATTAACAAGCTGCAGGCCGAGCGTCGCGCCGAGGTAGAGTTTGTTGCTGATGTTCATACCCAGCGCCAAGTCATACTCGCCCACCGAGCCGCGACTCTCCACGCCCGTGGTGTGTCCCACCGAGGCGTTTGAGCCGATGCGGTTGGCCGAGGTCCAGTAATCGCCCAAATCGTCGGTCTCGACATCGAGCATATAGCTGTTGTAGGCCAACATACCGCCCCAGTAGTAGGCAGCGCCGTAGTCGTAATTGAGCGCACCGCCCGCATCGGGGAAGATGCCGCCCTGTCCCATCTGGCGCGAGAAGGCGTCGATGATCGAGCGGTAGGGAGCGCCCGAGGGGGCACTCTCAGACGTGTAGCCGTAGTTGTAGTTAAGGTCGGCCACGCGGTTGTAGCCGAAACCGAGCGTGAGGCTCGTGATGCCGCCCGAGGCACCCTCGTAGAGGTTCAGCGCAACGCCCAGGTTTGCCACCGAGAAGCGGCTGAGCGAGTTCTCACCCCACGCCGAGGCGCTGTTCGAAGCGTTGTTGAAGCCCATCATAGGCGACAAAGAGACATCGTTCGAGCGATACATACCCAAACCCGCGGGGTTGATACCCATCGAGGCGAGGTCGCCGCCGAGCGAGGTGAACGCACCCGCCATCGCCATCGAGCGGGCCGTGCCGAAGCCGAAGCCCACCTGCGAGAGGGTGTACATATCGTTTGACATCATACCGTCGCGGTCCATCATAAGTCCGCCGAAACGGAACTCCTGCGCCACGGCCGAGCCTGCAAGGCCGAGGCCGAGAGCCACCAGAAGGGTTAATCTTGATAAAAATTTCATCGTTTGCACACTTTGCGGCCCGAGGGCCTGTTTGCTAAAAAAGACGGCAACTCCTGTGCCGCGATTATCTCGTTAGTAAAAACGAGTGCGATAGAGCCCCATCGCACCCGATTTACAATCCGTTATCGGCCGCGTGAGCCGCTGCTGCGTGAGCCGCCACCGCCGCCCATCGCTCCGCCACCGCGTGAGCCTCCGCCCATAGAACCCGACGAGAACGACGACGAGCGATTGGTGCTCGAGCCGAAGCTCTGGTTCTGGTTGTAGTTCTGGCGGTTGCTATTCTGGTTTTGGTTGTAGTTGTAGCTGTTGTTCTGGCGCTGCGGCGTTGAGGTGGTCGTGGGTCGGCGCGTGCTGTTGTTGCGACCGATTGAGCCCTGTGAGCGTCCTGCGTTGTTACCCTGCGAGGAATTTACTGCCGCACCCTGCTGACCGCGCGTGCCCTGACCATAGGTGTTGCCAGAGTTGGGCGAGCGGTAGGGTGTCGAGTGAGCCGAGCCGCGATTGACGATCGACGAGCCGCGAGCGGGTGAAGCTCCATTCACGCGCGAGCCTGACTGACCGCGTGAGCCGTAGTAGTTGCCACCGCGATACCAGTAGCCACCGCCTCCGCTCATATCCCAGCGGGGAGGCATATGCAGGCCACCGATGTGATGGTGGTGAGGGCCGTAGTGGAAGCCGTAGTAGG
>JAFOEH010000341.1 GCA_017380275.1 Alistipes sp. | reverse complement strand
GGCGAGCGTAACGCAGAAATTACCTTTTATACACATTTTATTTATACCAGACCAGAGAAGCCCATAAAGGCCATCGCCAGAATAGCGGCCGTAATCAACGCAATAGGATTACCCTTCAACGCTGCAGGCACGCCATCCAACTCCAGACGCTCGCGAAGACCAGCAAAGAGTACCAACGCCATAGCAAATCCCACGGCTGTAGCGACAGAGAAGACGAAGCTCTGCAAGAGGTTGAACTCCTTCTGAATCATCAAAATAGCCACACCCAGCACGGCGCAGTTGGTGGTAATCAGCGGCAGGAAGATACCGAGTGCTTGATAGAGCGAAGGAGAGACCTTCTTGAGGATGATCTCCACCATCTGTACCAACGCGGCGATAACCAGAATAAATACGATGGTCTGCATATACTCGATCTGGAACGGCACAAGGATAAACTCCTGAATCGACCACGCCACAATCGAGGCCAGAGCCATAACGAAGGTTACGGCAGCACCCATACCGATCGAGGTATCCACCTTAGACGAGACGCCCAAGAAGGGGCAGATACCGAGGAACTGTGCGAAAACGACGTTATTTACGAAGATCGCACCAATGATAATTGCGAAATATGAGAGTTCCATAACTACTTCTTAGCAAATTTGTTAAACAATACCATCAAGTAACCGAGAACAAAGAACGCACCCGGTGCCAGGACGAATACCAGCGGCATATAGTCAGCAATACCCAGCGACACACCGAAGATTGCACCGCTACCCAAGATCTCACGCACGGCACCGATAACGGTCAGCGAGAGCGTAAAACCAAGACCGATACCCACACCATCGAGAATCGAATCCAACGCTCCATTCTTCGAAGCGAAGGCCTCGGCACGGCCCAAAATAATACAGTTAACCACGATCAGGGGGATGAACACACCCAGGCTCGCATAGAGCGAAGGAACGTAGGCCTGCATCAACATCTGGATAATGGTCACGAACGATGCGATAACCACGATAAATGCGGGAATACGCACCTTATCGGGGATAAAGTTCTTGATGAGAGAAATCACCAGGTTCGACATAATCAGTACGGCCATTGTCGCAACACCCATACCCAAACCATTGATAGCCGAAGTGGTAGTACCCAGCGTGGGACACATACCGAGCACCAGCACAAAGGTGGGGTTATTCTTCAATATGCCGTTAAGTATAATCTGCATCTTATTCATTCTGACCTCCCTTCTGGGCGTTTGTGCCCGCGTTAGTTGAAGTTGCACCCGACACACCGTCGCTTGAAGTGGCATAACCCGTAGCCACCTTGAACGCCTCGTATGCACGAGCCACAGCCTCGTAGTATGCGCGTGATGAGATGGTTGCCGCAGTCAGCGCATCCAACTCGCCACCGTCCTTCTTAACCTTGAACTCTACCTCCCAGACGATCTTATCCTTAATGCTGTTGATCAAGGCATTGCCCTCGTCGGCCATCTTCGTTCCGAGGCCCGGGGTCTCTGCCTGCTGCAACACATTTACGTTAAGGATCTTGCCATCAACGCCAAGGCCAACCATAAGGCGAATCACACCGCCAAAGCCGTTCTTGGTCATAGTCTCGATGGCATAACCTACGGTCTCAGAGCCGTTGGTGGCCTTATGGACAACGATCGGCATATCGTCGATAGTCTGCTCGCTCAGCTCGGTCGCATCGAATGCGGGCAACACGTTCTGCACAGCCTGAGTCGTTGCAGCTGCATTTGCCGCAGCGATGGCATCAGCCGTAATCATATTCACTGCACCCACACCTGCCGAAGCGATAAGGGTGACGGTGAACAGGACGGCAACCATATTAAAAAGTGTACTCTTCATATCTTTGCCCTACTACTTTTTAGTTGTTGTCAAACCGAAGCGACGAGGCTTCACATATTTATTAATAAGAGGTGTTACGGCATTCATCAGCAGGATTGCGAACGACATACCCTCGGGATAAGCACCCCACAGACGGATAACCATCGTAATCACACCGATACCGATACCATAAATCACCATACCCTTAGGCGTCATAGGCGAGGTAACGTAGTCCGTAGCCATAAAGATAGCACCCAGCATAGCACCACCAGCCAAGAGGTGGAACGCAGGCAGAGCATACAATTCCGCACCACCGCCCTGAGCCAGCGCCACGATGAAGGCGAAAGCCGCCATCGAGCCAAGCACCGCAACGGGGATGTGCCAAGTGATTACTCGACGCCAGATCATATACAGACCACCCAAGAGAAGCGCCAATGCCGAAAGCTCTCCCATAGAACCTGCGGTGAAGCCACCGAACATATTCATAAGGTCGGCATCAGCCACCGCCATAGCACCCGACTTAACGGCTGCCAAGGGAGTAGCTCCAGAGAAAGTATCAACGATACCGCCAACCAAAGGCTTAATCTCGGGGAACGAAGTCATCTGCACGGGGTAAGCAATCAACAGGAACACACGACCTACCAAAGCGGGGTTGAAGGGGTTGTGACCCAAACCACCGAAGGTCATCTTCGCAACGCCGATAGCTACCACAGCGCCGATAACGATAATCCACCAAGGAATATTTGCCGGAAGGTTAAAGGCCAAGAGCAGACCTGTCACCACAGCCGACAGATTACCCAGAGTAGGAGCTCCGCCCAGCAGATACTTCTGCACGAGGAACTCTACCAGAACGCAGCTCGCAACGGCCACAGCCGTAACATAGAGCACGCTCAAACCATACACCGCGATCGATACCAACAGTGCGGGCATCAAAGCTACAATCACATCACGCATCAACGACTGCGTCGAGTGGGGATTGTGCATATGCGGGGCAGGTGCAACAATAAATTTATTTGCCATATCTTTCTTCGTTTATTTTCGTTACTTTTTAGCGGCAGCAGCTGCGGCGGCACGCGCGCGGATGATGCCCATCACGGTCTGCTTACCCAGACGCACATAGTCCAGCAGGGCAATACCTGCGGGGCAGGTGTACTGGCAGCAACCGCACTCGATACAGTCGGGAATGCGCTCCTGCTCCATCTCCTCCCACATCTGCTTCGATGCCAGGCGCTGCAAGAGGTAGGGCTCCAATCCCATCGGGCAGGCCTCGACACACTTAGCGCACTTGATACACTCGCTGGTGGGCACGCGGCGAGCATCCTCGCCACTGAAAACAGTGATACCCGAGCAACCCTTCGTCACGGGCGAGTCGATGTTAACCATCGCACGTCCCATCATCGGGCCACCATTTACCACCTTCACATCGCCCTCGGGAAGACCACCTGCAAGCTCAATGAGCGTAGAGATGGGGGTACCCATACGGGTGAGCAGGTTGCGAGGCTCCTTCACGGCCTTACCCGTAACGGTCACAACACGCTCGATCAGGGGCTTATTCTTCGGCACAGCCTCATACCCGGCCAGCGCGGTCGATGAGTTGCAGACAACGGCTCCAACGTGGATCGGGAGTCCCGGCGGAGGGGGTACCTCGCGGCCTGTGATAGCGGCGATGAGCTGCTTCTCACCACCCTGCGGATACTGCACCTTCAGCGGCTCGACCTCCACGGCGAACTTACCCTTCGTGAT
>JAFOEH010000340.1 GCA_017380275.1 Alistipes sp. | reverse complement strand
GGTCATATTGGTACGCTGCAAAACATCGTAGTTGACACACGACTGGCAACCTGCCCAGAAAGCCTCATCGTCGGTGAGCTTGGCAAAGGTTACAGGCTCATAACCCAGCTCCGTATTGATGCGCATAACGGCCTCGCCGGTAGTCAGACCGAAGAGCTTGGCATTGGGGAAACGCTTGCGCGAGAGCTCAAAAGCTGCCTGCTTGATGCGCTTCGCCACGCCCATACCGCGGTACTGCGGACGAACGATGAGTCCCGAATTGGCAACAAACTCGTCGTGGCCCCACGACTCGATGTAGCAGAATCCTACGAACTCGTTACGATTTACGGCAATGATAGCCTTACCTGAATTTATCTTATCGGCGATATATTCGTCGGTACGACGGGCGATACCCGTTCCACGCTGTTTGGCAGCTTCGTCGATCGCATCGTTGATCTGCGTTACGAAACACAGATGACTCTCATTTGCGACCATTACATCGATCTTCATTACGGTAAAAATTTATTATTTTTTAGTTATTATTTTCAGCGGGTGCAAAGATTGCATATTATTCCGCAATATGCAAACAATTCGAGATATATATTTATATATATTAGAAAATATCCGCATAACGGCATAGATAGTGAATATTTATTCAATCCGAGCGAATATAAATCTATATTTTATCTCGACAAATTATCACTCCGTTGGGGAAAAAATTGTCCAGAGAAGAAAAAAAGGAAGATCAAACTTGCAAAATCGGGAAATATGCAGTAATTTCGTATAATTATGACATTTCCGCATAAACTTTCCGTTCGGAAATGGAGACCGAAAACCATATACACTACACAATGAATCAGAAGACTCAACGACTTGCAACAATTCGTAAAATCATCCGCAGTGAGATGATAGGCTCGCAGGAAGAGCTGATTGCCCGACTCGACGAGTGCGGAATAAAGATTACACAGAGTACGCTATCACGCGACCTGAAGTTTATGAATGTGGCAAAGGTGCCGCACAAGAATAAAGGGTATATTTATGTGCTACCCAACGCGGCTCAGCACGAATCAAACATATCATCCAACATCTCGGATAACATCACAAGCCTTACCTTCTCGGGAAATCTGGGTGTTCTGAAGACCAAGTCGGGTTACGCAAGCGCTATCTCGGTGCCGATCGACAACATCGACTGCCCCGCTATTTTGGGTACGATTGCGGGCGATAATACGGTGCTGATCGTCCTGCGCGAGGATGCCAACCGCAATCAGGTTGTGGAGGCGTTGCTGCATATATTCCCAATGATGAGCAATATATTATAGACCCATTCTCATACAAAACAGATCCCTCTACGCTGTGTCGCAGAGGGATTTTATTTTACTCTTCAATAATGTATATATATTCATTGGGGCGCTGCATATGGAATTTCTCGCGCGCGTACTGCTCCAAATATTCATCATATTTCAGATGCTCAAGCATTGTGCTATCCTCCGTGATTCGCGCCTGATACAGATCGCGCTGATCCTCCATCTCGCTGATGCGGTAATTGACGCGAACGATGGTGATCAGATTGCGCACAATGACAACAGCCGTGTAAATAAACACAGCAGCTGTCAGGCATTGCCACACACGTTTTGTTATCTTCGAGCGATCCATTAGGGAATATGCATAAACTTATGCGTCTGGATAGAGATTGACCATTTGGGATGCGCTTTGGCATATTCTACCATAAGAGGCATAATCTTCTCAAAAGCACTCCACTCGGGCTGCAAATAGAGACGACAATAACGGCCCACACGGCGAGCATTCTCCTCGGCCCACGCGAAATCCTCCTCGGTCTGGATAATCACCTTTAGTTCGTGTGCACGGCCAAAAGCCTCGGCCAGAGGTGGTTGCTGGCGCTTGGGCGATAGGCACACCCAATCGAACTCGCCACTGAAAGGATGAGTACCTGAAGTCTCAAGGAAGATCTCAAGACCCTCATCGCGAAGGCGCGAGGTAAGCACATCCAAAGGGTAGAGCAACGGCTCACCGCCCGTAATCACGATAGCCTGTGCCTCGCAAGCCTTAGCTCTCGCAACGACAACATCGACATCGACCGGGGGATAAACCTTCGGGTTCCAGGTATATTTGGCATCACACCAACGACAACCCACATCACATCCGCCCAAGCGGATGAAGTAAGCGGGCTTGCCAGCGTGAAAACCCTCACCCTGAATAGTATAGAAGTCCTCGACAAGCGGCAAACGACGGCCACCATCGAGCATCTCGTTATTCGTCAATGACATATATATCCTTCAAATTTCGTCCTAATTGATTGTAATCCAAACCGTAACCCACGATAAATTCGTTACCAATAGAGAGTGCCACATAGTCAACATCATACTCATAGAGGAACTTATCGGGCTTAAAGAAAAGCGTACAAATAGTTATGCTCGCAGGATTCTTGCTGCGCAGATAATCAAGCAGGTAGTTCATACTATGGCCCGTCTCGATGATATCTTCAACGATGATAATATCGCGACCCTCGATATCAAAGTCGACACCAAGCTGCTGCTTCACCTCTCCGGTCGATTCGGTGCCCTGGTATGAAGAGATCTTCACGAAAGAGATTTGGCTATCGAAGGTTGTCTTACGTACAAGGTCGCTCAAGAAGAGGAACGAACCGCTCAAAACGCCCAAGAAAATAGGGGTACGACCTGCATAACGCTCATTGAGCGAAGCGGCTACGCGATCGACAGCTGCATCGATCTGCTCGGCCGGAATCATCACACGAAAGACCTTGTCGTTTAATGTAATTTTGTCTGCCATCGGGATAAAGTCTGCATTAGTATTTTATACATAACGAGCGGATCGTTATCGACCCGCTCGCTCGGTTATCTATTTATTCAGCAAGGCCTTAACCTCTTCGTATACGGTCTGTCCGTTGTATCCGAATTTTTCATCCAGAACCTTGAACGGAGCCGAATAACCGAAGTGATCACAACCGTGAATCTTGCCATTCTCGCCAACCAATCCACGCAGGTTGATCGACAGGCCAGAGGTCATACCATAGCGGATGATATCCTTCGGCAGAACGCTCTCCTGATATGACTTAGGCTGATCGCGGAACAAGCCCTCGCTCGGGACGCTCACCACGCGTACGGGGATACCCTCCTTCTGCAGCAACTCGGCGCCATCGGTCAAAGTCGAAACCTCCGAGCCTGAAGCCAACATAACAACCTGAGCTTTTGCTGAATCCATCACAATATAAGCACCCTTAACGGCCTGCTTTGCCTCCTCCTGACGGCTGCTCTTAAGTGCTGGCAGCGACTTGACATTCTGGCGCGAAAGGATCATCGCAACGGGACGCTTCTCGGCCATAGCATACTGCCAAGCCACAGCTGTCTCCTCGGCATCGGCGGGACGAAGCACTACCATCGAACGCTCGCCCTGATGGTTGTGTACCTGCTCCATAAGACGGATCTGCATCTCCTGCTCGATAGGCTGATGGGTAGGACCGTCCTCACCCACACGGAACGAGTCGTGCGACCAAACGTAGATAACCTTCAGACGCATCAGAGCCGACATACGGATTGCGGGCTTCATATAATCAGAGAATACGAAGAACGTACCGCAAGCGGGAATAACACCACCGTGCAACGCCATACCGTTCATAATGCAGGCCATCGTAAGCTCGGCAACACCTGCCTGGAAGAACTTACCGCTAAAGTCGCCCTTCTCGAAGGCCTTGGTCTTATTGAGGAAGCCATCGGTACGATCCGAGTTACTCAAATCGGCCGATGCAACGATCATATTCTCAACCTGATCGGCATATACGCCAAGCATCGTAGCCGACGCTACTCGCGTAGCAGTATCGGGTTTAACCTCAACCTTGTTATAGTCAATCTCGGGAATCTCGCCCGAGAGGAAACGATTCAGTTTAAGTGCCAACTCCTTGTTCTCGGCGCGCCACTCAGCCTCAACCTTACGACGCTCGGCAGCCCAAGTGCGAAGCTCGCAACGACGCGTGTCGTAGATCTCGGCAGTCTCGTTGAAGAGCTTGAAGGGATCCTCAGCATCGCCACCCAGGTTGCGTACCGTAGCAGCCAAATCAGCTCCTGCTCCCGAGAGAGGCTGGCCGTGGGTCGAAACCTTGCCCTCGAAACTCTCGCCATTGGCACCCATAGCGCCCTTAGCCATAGTCGTGTGACCGATGATCAGCGTAGGCTTCTCGGTCTGGGCATTAGCCTCGGTGAGAGCCGCGCGAATCTGATCGACATTGTGGCCGTCGATCTCGATAACGTGCCAATTCCACGCACGATACTTCGCCGCAACATCCTCGGTATCAATCTCATCAACCTTGGTAGAGAGCTGTACGTTGTTGGCATCGTAGTACATAATCAGGTTAGCAAGGCCCAGGTGACCAGCAACACGACCTACACCCTGCGAGATCTCCTCCTGCACGGCACCGTCCGAGATGAACGAGTATGTCTTGTGCGCCATCCACTCGCCAAAACGAGCAACCATAAAACGCTCGGCGATAGCAGCACCTACGGCCATAGCGTGGCCCTGACCCAGAGGGCCTGAGGTGTTCTCGACACCGTGCATAATATCTACCTCGGGATGGCCGGGGGTACGGCTACCCCACTGACGGAAGTTCTTCAGAT
>JAFOEH010000339.1 GCA_017380275.1 Alistipes sp. | reverse complement strand
GCCTCCAGTTCTTAGATAATCCCTAATATTGGGTGCGGTGATAGGCAAATTGTTAGACATAAGATCTGTGATGACCTCATTTACTTTTATCTTATATTGATTTAAAAGTTCCTCAATATAAGCGGGTTTCCTCTTCTTATTAAACTCTTTTGGGAAAAACTTTGCGGGCAGATTTACGAATATACGCCCTCCATTGATGTTGATGCACAACTCAAGAGGTGCTTGTCCCTGTTTGTTTTGCTTTGATTTTCTACAGTAGTAACTGACTGAGAATGTTGTTTTTGCTGTCATTTTGTAGCCCATTTTAATTGTTTGACAATTGGGCTACAAATAAGTGCACATTTTTTGAGTTTTTGGCAACAAAAAACCCCTCTGTAGAGGGGTTTGGCGTTGTTTCTTTTTTGTTTAGTGATTCCGGCGGGATTCGAACCCACGACCCACAGCTTAGAAGGCTGTTGCTCTATCCAACTGAGCTACGGAACCATCGCGTTAGCACCTCGAGCGAGGCGATTTGCGACGCAAAAATAACGTATTTATTTCTTTTATCCAAACTAAACGACCATTTCCCGTCAGTTTGTTGCCTCGATAAGAGTTATTTGCGGCTACGGATTCGTCTTAATGGGAGTTTCATCACCCCGAACAGCGCCTCTTTGAATATGCCACCGCTCATCTTCGATGCACCCTCGCGGCGCTCGGTGAAGACAATCGACACCTCGCCAAGCCTTAGGCCCAATCGCCACGCCGTATATTTCATCTCGATCTGGAAACCATAACCCTTCATCTGAACGGCATCGAGGTCGATTGTCTGCAACGCCTTGCGTGAGTAGCAGACAAATCCTGCCGTCGCGTCGTGCACGGGCATACGAGTAATCAGACGAACATACTTCGAGGCGAAGTAGGACATCAAAAGGCGCGACATAGGCCAGTTGATGACATTCACGCCGCAGACATATCGTGAGCCCACAACAACATCCCGTCCCTCACAAGCGGCCGCATAGAGTCGCTGCAGATCGTCGGGGTTGTGCGAGAAGTCGCAATCCATCTCGAAGACATAGTCGTAATCGCGCTCCAGCGCCCAGCGAAAGCCCGTAATATATGCTGTTCCGAGGCCCAACTTGCCCTGTCGCTCGATCATATTGAGGCGACCGCCAAACTCAGCCTGACGCTTGCGTACGACCTCGGCCGTACCGTCGGGTGAGCCGTCGTCGATAACGAGCATATCAAACTCTCCCTCGAGCGACATCACCGTGTCAATCATTCGAGAGATATTCTCAATCTCGTTGTAAGTGGGTATGATTACAACCTTTTTCAACTCTAATACTGCTCCTTTTCGTTGGGAAAATCTTGTGCCTTAACGTCTGAAACATAGTGCGATATAGCCTCGCTCATCACTCCGTGCAGGTCGGCATAACGACGCAGGAAACGGGGTGAGAAATCGTTGGTGATACCCAGCATATCGTGTACTACAAGCACCTGACCATCCGTGGCATCACCAGCACCGATACCGATGGTGGGGATCGTAAGCTCCTTCGTTACGCGCTCGGCCAAAGCTGCGGGAATCTTCTCCAGCACGATGGCGAAGCAACCAGCCTCCTGCAATAGTTTTGCATCGCGGATGAGCTTCTCGGCCTCGGCCTCCTCCTTGGCGCGGACGTTGTATGTGCCGAACTTATGGATCGACTGCGGCGTAAGTCCCAGGTGGCCCATTACGGGGATACCGGCCGAGATGATACGCTGCACCGACTCCAGAATCTCCTCACCGCCCTCAATCTTCACCGAGTCGGCCTCGGTCTCCTTCATAATGCGGATTGCCGAATCGAGTGCCACCTTCGAGTTGCCCTGATAGGTTCCGAAGGGGAGATCGACAACCACCAGCGCACGATTCACTCCGCGCACCACCGAGCGGGCGTGGTAGATCATCATATCGAGAGTGATGGGGAGTGTGGTCTCATATCCCGCCATCACGTTTGCGGCAGAGTCGCCGACCAAAATTACATCAATACCCGCGGCATCAACAATCTTTGCCGTCGAGTAGTCGTACGAAGTGAGCATAGCAATCTTCTCGCCACGCTGCTTCATCTCGGTTAAACGCAGAGTCGTTACGGCTCTGACAGATCCTGCTACTGACATTTTTTGTTGGTTTATTTTATCTACACCTTAAATATATGCCTTTGCACTCGGGCGTATATGTTTAAGGCATTGTTGTTATCGTATTTTTGGCAAATGTAAATAAGTTTTGCACGGAAAGCAAATTTTTCCACTATTTGGCGCATATATTCCCCCGCAATGCTGCGAAAAACGGCCACAGCACCACGCCTCCCGCAACCGACACGTTGAGTGAATGTTTGGTGCCCGCCTGCGGGATCTCGATCGCGCCGTCGCACAGATCAACAACCTCCTGCGCAACGCCTGCAACCTCGTTGCCAAAGATGAGTGCATAGCGCGAATCGGAATCGACCTGCAACTCATCGAGCATCACTGCCCCCTCGACCTGCTCGACGCAAAGTGCCTTGTACCCAGCCTCTTTCAGCTCTTTGACTACATCCGTAGTCGAGTCGGCTTGCTGCCATTCGACGGTCAGCTCCGCACCGAGTGCCGTCTTGTGAATATCGCGTGAGGGTGGGGTAGGTGTAATACCGCACAACACCACCCGCTCGATGGCGAAGGCGTCTGATGTGCGGAAGAAAGCGCCCACATTCTGGGCCGATCGCACGTTGTCGAGAACAACCACTACGGGCAGGCGCCCCATCGTGGCAAATTCGTCCGCCGAGGGACGATGCAACTCCTCGTTTGTAATTTTTCTCATTTTTGGCGTATAATTATGTTCTACAAATATAGCACAAATCGCGGAAATAGATTAACTTTGCAGATTATAAATTTATAATTGGGTGCAATGAATCGTTTTGTCCGACATATTTTCCTTGTGGTGGCCGTGTTTATGGCTGCGGGGGCGTATGCCCAGGAGGATATGAAGCTTTTGCTGGGAGTTAATTTCGATACCTTTTTCGATAATACCGAATACACAGGTACCAAGCTCGGCGAGTCAGGAACGCTCTTCAGTGCCCGCCTAACGCCGCAGATAGGAGTGCAGTGGAACGAGAAAAACTCACTCGTCATCGGTGCCGACCTCTTTACCGACTTCGGCAACGAGACAAAGTTCTTGTCAAAGGCTCGTCCGCAGCTCTATTACCGTTTTGCTACTCCGAAGGTCAAGGCCTACGCGGGAATCTTCGACCGCTCGGCAATGCGGGGATACTACTCAGAACTGTTCTTGAGCGATGCTGCCCGCTATTATGATAACCGCGTGCAGGGAGTTTTGGGTCAATATGTCGGCGAGCGCGGATATGTCGAGCTGTCGGTGGATTGGTG
>JAFOEH010000042.1 GCA_017380275.1 Alistipes sp. | reverse complement strand
TTAATCGGACCATATTTGCGCAGGGCCTCGACGGCATACTGCGAGCAGGTGGGAACGTAGCGACACGAAGGCGGCGTAAGGGGCGAGATGCAATACTGATAGAACTTCACCAATGCCAGCAGCGGCAAGGTGAAGAGCCACTTACACAGCTTTCGAGACTTGCTCCAGAATTCGTTGTACGGCATTGCTGATGGTTTTATAGGAGTGACTCTCCTTGGTAGAGTATATGAATGCTATCTGAAGATGCTTTCCGCTATTGCTCAGTCGCTCGCATATTCCATCGCGGCCCAGTCGATAGGCCTCGCGCATACGACGCTTATGCAGATTGCGGCGATTGGCACGCTTGTGAAACTTCTTGGGAACGGAGAACATCGCCTGCACGGCCCGGTCGCTCACCGGAGTCTTAACACCCTCTGCCGACAGCTGCTCCTGCTGCGACACCATCCCTTGCGGTGCCCCTTCCTGTCCCAGCTGCCCCCCTTGCTGTGGCCCCTCCAGAAGATAGACATAGCGCACGGGATAGACAAAGCCACTATGCCCCTCGCCAAAAAGACGACGGATAGCTTTGAGCGAGCGCAGTCGCTCACTTCGTGGCAGGGTGTGGTCGGACATAGCGTCTATTTTTTCTCGGCTGTCGAGGTGCGCGTACGGCCCTTCTTGGCCAGTTTGCTCTGCTGGGTGCGGATGAACTCCTCCTTGGCCTCGTCCTGATGAATCTCAACCTCGGCTACGGTCTCTCCGCTCTTCACCTTCGAGATGTAGAGGTCGAGTGCCTTGGCCATCGAGGGAGCCTCGGGCGAGGGTGCTGATGCGCGTACCTTCATGCCCGCGTCGAGTGCCGCACGGAGTGTAGCCTCGCCGAAGGTGGCGATGACGGGCAGCTCCTCGAGCTTGAAATTCTCCATCACGCTTTTTACGTCCGAGGGCGAGTAGAGCGCCATAACATCATACTCCGAAGGCTTCACGTCACTCATATCGGCCGCAACGGTGAGGGCCAGGATGACGGGATCGTAGTTAATCTTGAGCTTGGTGAGAGTCTCGGGAAGCTCGGGCTTGTGGGGCTCGCTGAGCGCCAAAAGGAAGCGCTCGCTCTTATGCTTGATGATAAGCTCCAGAAGATTGGTGAACGTACCATCGGCAAACGAGATCTTACGCTTGCGATAGACGATATATTTCTGCAAGTAGAGCGCTACGGCCTCGGTGTTGCAGATGTACTTCATCGTTTCGGGAACGGTGATACGTGCCTCCTCGCAAATCTTGAAAAAGCTATCCACCGTAGTGCGAGAGGTGAATATGACTGCTGTATGGTCGAGTATTTCGATACGCTGTGCGCGGAACTCCTTCAGCTTTACGCCGACGACTCGAATTAGGGGTTTATAATCTACTTCAACGCTATGCTTTGTTGACAACTCAAAGAAGGGAGATTTTTCAATTACCGCCGGACGCGGCTGCGAAATCAAAACTTTATTAACCATCACTTTTTGTTATATTACTACCTCAATCGAACTACCACCTGCCATAACAAACTAAGCGGCAAAATTTCGACGGTGCAAAGGTACAAAATCCAATGCAAAATCGAAACTTTTTTATGAATAAAGAATTTTATACTCTCACGAATGAACAATACTGCCACCACACCGGCCACTACGCACGCCACCTTGAACCACACATCGTACTCGACACTACTGCCCATCATCGATATGAGCAGCACGGGAGCCACCACAAGTGTCGCCAACACGAAATAGACCAGGCGGATACGCATAAGCGAGGCCACGCCATCGAACGACGAGGTCACAAGCCCCACCACGCCGAGCATAACATACTGAAGCGCGATGACCATAAGAAAAGCGGCCACGGCCGTCAGGGGCATATAGAAAGTTACGCTGTCGGGCAGTGCCAACCCCGTGCGAAGGCAAACAACGCCCGCGATGAGTCCCACGAAGCCTACGCCCAGCATAAAGAGTTTGCCGAGCGAGCCGTAAAAAATATCACTTCGCAGACGCTCACCCTTGCGGCCCGAATGGAGGATGCGCTCGCCAAAGACCGACGAGAAGAGCGCTACGATATCGTCGTAGTAGCGGTAGAGGCAGTAGCCGTAGAAGAAGACGGCGGCCACAATCAAAATACCATACATCGGCTCTATCATCTGGGGCAAGTCCCACCACGAGGTCGAGAGTGCCACCTCCGAGAGATTATCGCCCACCGCGTCCGTCTGCTCGCCAGCCAGTCTTACGCCATCGGCGAGTGAGGAGCCTTCGCCCAACACCTGCTCCAATGGGGCATCGTGATACTGCTCACGTGCCTCGCGCCAGCGCCCCACAATCACATCGAAGTTCTCATCCGAGATGACCCCCTCGCCCGATGTGGGAAGTGAGTCGGCAGGGTACAATTCACCCGTCCAGCGATCGGTCAGACGTCGCAGGGCACGCTCGGAGAGGGTGTCAAGGCCCAGATAACGAAGGGAATCGGTGGCAGGCATTATTCGAATATACGTTTAAGAGTTATGCGGAAGGTGGTGCCGCGACCAACCTCCGAACGAGCCACGACGATGCGGCCGTGGTGGTAATCCTCCACAATGCGGCGCGCGAGCGAGAGGCCCAAGCCCCAGCCACGCGTCTTGGTGGTGTAGCCCGGCTCGAAGATGCGTTTCCAATTGCTCTTCGGAATACCCTTACCTGTGTCGCTAACCTCGATGATGACCGACTTCTCGCTCGACGAGAGCACTACGTCAAGCTCACCCTTGCCCTGCATTGCATCGAGGGCATTTTTCATCAGATTCTCGACAACCCACTCAAACAGAGCAACATTAAGGTTTGCCTTGACGGGGGCCATCGCCAATCCGTTGTACGAGAGCGTCACGTTGCGCGGCACGCGCTTGCGAAAGTACATCACCGTCTCGCCCACAACCTCATTCACGCTATGGGGCGTGAGGTCGGTCTCCGAACCAATCTTCGAGAAGCGATCGACAATTTTGGTCAGGTGAGCCAGATCCTTGTTCATCTCATCGACTGCCGTAGGATCGACCTCCATCGAGCGCAAGTACTCCGTCCATCCCATAAGCGACGAGATGGGCGTTCCGAGCTGGTGGGCGGTCTCCTTCGCAAGACCGATCCAGACGCGATTCTGCTCGTCCTGCTTGGTTGACTGAAGGGCTATATAGGTGAATATCAAGAATATCAAAATAATCAGCCACTGCACATAGGGGAAGTAGTACAACGCCCTCAACAAATCAGAGTGGCCGTAGAAGATGATATGGCTGCGGCCCGTAGTCCACATCAGTCGCACCGTGCGGGGGGTGTTCTCCTCCGTAAGCTCGTCCAGCTTGCGGCGGTAGCGTTCGGGGTCGGCCAGCACATCCTCGTCGATGCGGTTGCTCATAATGAGCGAGAGATTCTCGTCGGTGATGATGAAGGGGATGTTATTGTGCGTGCTGACGATATGCGATATGAGCGGATCGACCAGATAGTTGCCAAAGGCCTCGCGGCTGACACGCTCCATCGCCGCCACCCAGAGGTTCACGTCGTTCTGCTCCTTCTGGCGCAGGATATCGGCCAGCTTATAGGTGTAAGCCAACGACACAGAGGCCAGAACCACACCGATGACAATGACCACGATGCGGCTACGGAACGACACATTCTTTAGCGACGGAAATCTCATTCTCTACTTCTTTTCGGTATCTTGCTCCTGCAGAATCTTGCGATAGCGCTCGCCATCACGCAGCAACTCCACGGCCTTAATCACGGTACTGTCGCCCACGATCGAGTGCTCCACAACGCCCTCGTAGTAGTTATGGCGCAGGACAATATCGTTGTTCAGCAGCTCCTCAACCTCGGCACGGTAGGTGCGAAGGTTATCCAGCTTCTCGTCCTTGAGCTTCTGCGAGATCAGCTCCAGCTCTTCGGCGAAGGCCTCCTCGTAGCGCTCCTGCTTGGCGGTGCGCTTGAGCATATCGAGCGCCAGACGCGTCTGCGACTGATAGGGAACATCCTTGTCGGCCATAAACTCAACGAAGCGGTCGTACTCCTCGTTCGAGATTGCGAAAGATTTGTTATCGACCTTGAGAGAGGGGTTGCGACGAACATACTCGTCGAGGAAATCCTCAACATAGCCCATATTGTAGAGCATCACGGCGAAGGTCGAGATGTAGTCAGGTTCAACCTTCACATCGGGAGCCAGACCGTTGCCATCATAGACCTTACGGCCGTTGCGAGTCTTAAACTCGGTGATCAGCGAGTCGGGCACATTCTCGTCGCGGGCGCTGCTGTGCTGGTAGTTGATACGCTGAACGCAACGTCCCGAGGGGATATAGTATTTTGCCGTCGTGAGTTTCAGGTAAGAGTTGTAGGCCAGCGGCGTTACCGACTGCACAAGGCCCTTGCCGTAGGAGCGCTGTCCCATAAGCACGCCTCGATCCAGATCCTGCAACGCTCCACAGACAATCTCCGAAGCCGAGGCCGAGTTGCCATTGATCAGCGCCACGATGGGCACATCGCCCAAGACGGGGTTCGACTCGGTGGCATAGGCTCGCTTCGAGCGGTCGGTACGGCCCTTCATAGTAACTACCTCGGTGCCCTTCGGCACGAACATCGAGAGGATCTTCACAGCCTCATTGACGCTGCCGCCGCCATTGTCGCGGTAGTCGAGAATCAAACCTCGCAACTCGCCCGACTGGCGCAGGCGCTCGATATGGGCGCGCATCTCGTCGTAGCAGCCATCCGAGAAGTCGTCGTGGCGGATATAGGCGATGCCATTCTCTCT
>JAFOEH010000338.1 GCA_017380275.1 Alistipes sp. | reverse complement strand
CTCAATGAGCAGCTCCTCGCGGCAGATGTCGGCCCAGAGGTATAGCGTGTCGGTCTGTGGGTAGTGCTCGTTCATCCACTCCACAACGGGCTGCAGATCCTCGCGGTGCTTCAGATAGACGCGCAGTACCGAGTACTCCATCTCGTTAGGATTGTCAACGCCACTCTTTGCGAGGTTCTCACGGCTGGTCAGGTAGTCGATGTTCTCCATCGTCAGGGCCGTCTGCTCGACCACATCGTGGCGGCAGCTCTCCTCGCCTCGGATGGCGGCCGTGCCCGAGATATAGACCGACCCTTTGTCGGCCGCAACGTAACGCGCGCGCTCGAACTTGGGTGTTGTCTTGTGCGTATCACAGTTGTTGATAAGCACCTGCTGCGAGTAGGCGTGAGCCGACACCTGCAACGGATTATCCACAGCCTTCGATAGACGGGCACTATCGCGCACGGCATCGAACATAATCGTCAGTCCTCCCGTCTGCGCACCGATACCCGTAGCTGCGGGGTAACCGTTCGACCACTCGCTGAGTGAGTAGAAGCGGCTGCGTTCGTCATTTAGCAGCTGATAGTGCTGTCCCTCGGGCGCGAGGTGGGTGATCTGCTCTATGTAGTTCCACTGTCGCACAATATCTTCGATGGCAACGCCCTCGGCTTTCAGTATCTGGTCCATACGCTCGAAGATTACTCGTGCCTGCTCGCCAATGTGCATCGTCGTGGGGGCGTATATGCCGCCCGAGAGGATCTCCTCGTCGATTGTAAGGTAGTCGCCGTGGCGTACAACGCGCTCTGCGTCGCTATGGCTTACGGCCGTAACCTCGGCTGCAAGTCGGCAGCGGAGCGGTGTCTGGGCTATGTATCCCACAACGGGCGCCTTCTCGCCAAAGATCTCCCGACAGCGGCGCTCTATTACCGAGCGCTCGGCGGCGTGTTCTTCATTATTCTCTGGAGCACCGAAAATTACGATGCGTATAACTTCGTTCTCGTTCCCCTTAGCGGCTGCGAGGATCTCCTCCAATGCCTCGTTGAAAGTGGCCGCCTCGGAGCGGTAGATAGTATAAATCTTGTTGGTCATTATCTGTTATAAAGAGTTTACATATTCAGCCAATGCCTCCGCATCCTTGCGCGAGATCTTGCCATCGATTCCGTGCTTGTGGATGATGAATACCTCCTCCATCGTGGCGGCGCGTCCATCGAAGAGGTAGGGGGCAGTACGCCACACCTCGCGCAGCGTGGGGGTATCCCAGCCAGCGTCGAACTCAACGTCCTCGCCTATGCGGTGCATTTTCATATCGGTATAGTAGGGCCCCGAGTGGCACTCGGCGCAACCATATTTCTCGTAAACCTTGCGTCCCTGAATGGCCTTCTCGGAAAGCTCACCATCGACAAGATAGGGGCTCGGCAGGGGCTTGAGTGACTTTAAGTATTCATCGACATTCAGCGCCACCGACTCCTCCACGTCGCAGAACTGGATGAACTTATATCCCGCACGAACGGCAATACCGGCGTGGTCGCGGATTCCCGAGATCATATTCTTCGGCGTTTCGAAGCTGAAGAGCATACTCTTGCAGTTCTTCGGGTTGCCTATGCCGTCGTTCATCAAATCCCAATTCATACCATCGGTGCGGCCATCGCCCGGATGGCAACCATTGCACGACTGCCAATTCTGGAAGCAGAGTACAGCATCGTTGAAGGCGCGTTCGCCCTTATCCACAGTACTCTCTACACGGTCGGGGTTGTATGCAATAGAGCTAACCTTGCTATCGGCAAGGGTTACGATGTTAAGCGTATCGGAGAAGTATGTGGGCAGATACAGCACGCCATCCTTGAGCTCCATATTGCGAGGGCCGTTACCCGAGATGGGAAGTCGCTGACGTATGCCGCGCATAAAATAGAGGTCGTAATCCATCTTCTCGCGGTCGGGGTAGGCCAGTAGCTTATCAATCATCGGCTTATAGCTTATGATCGAAACCTCGTGCGTACCCGACTGCGATACCACGAGATACTCCCCGTCGCAAGCAATATCCCATATTCCGCCTGCGCCACGGTCAGGCTCGTCGATCGACATCGAGCCGATGAGCGTCTGCGTGCCGGTGTCGATCACGCTTACGGCATTGGTATTCATCCAGCCCTGCTGCAGCTGCGATGTGGGCACCTGGAAACGTCCCAGGTTGTGCGAAACGAAGACATACTTGCCATCGGGTGAGATGGTGATACCTCTTAGGGCGTTGCTTCCGTTGCTGAGCTTTACATCCTTGATTTTTTCGAATGTGCCGCAGTCGATAATCGAGACATCGGCCGCCACATAATCCACGTCGGCACGCTGTGCGGGCAGATAGTTATTTACATACAGATAGCGTCCATCGGGAGAGAGTGCGGCATCGCAGGGCTCACGCAGAACCTTTACTTCGCGCTGTACGGCTCCCGTCGTGGCATCCACCTCACTTACGGTACCCTTATATCGGTTCAGAATATAAATTTTGCTCCTATCGGGACTTACGACGGGAGCGCAAGCTCCCATACCTGTTTGTGTTGAATACCTTATCGAGTTGTCGTTAAGATCGATGCAGGTCAGATGTCCTCGGTCGTAGCTGCTTGTGACGTAGGCTTTGTCCTCCACGACGATGACTCCCGTCGGGGGCTCTTCCGTGCTCCAGTTGTGCAGACGCTTGCCATTCTTGTCGAGCAACGTCACATCGCTCGTGCCTTTGTTGGCGAGCAGGAACTCCCCATCCGAGGT
>JAFOEH010000337.1 GCA_017380275.1 Alistipes sp. | reverse complement strand
GCTGGCTCCTGAACTCGAAAAACTTTACCCTTAAAGAAAAAGAATAATGAAACGACTCCTTTCACTTTTCGCTATGCTCCTCTGTGCCGTGGCAGTGTCGGCGCAGGATTATGGTCAGGATATGACCATCAAGATCTGGGACAACACTACGGCTCCCCACTCAAACGAGATTACCGCAGCCGAGAGCTCGACCAATAACGTCATCGTCAACACCACCGAGACCATCCTATACATCTTCAAGGCCGACCCCGCAAAGGCTACCGGCCACGCGATGCTGGTGTGCCCGGGTGGCGGCTACTCGTCGGTGTGTATCGAGTGGGAGGGATATAAGGTTGCCAAGTGGCTGGCATCGCAGGGTGTGACGTGTGGCGTGCTGAAGTACCGTCTGCCCAACGGCCACAAGGAGATTCCGCTGGAGGATACCACCGAGGCGCTGCGCACGATGCGCCGCCGCTCGAAGGAGTTGGGATTCGATCCCACCAAGCTCGGTATGATGGGCTCATCTGCCGGTGGTCACCTGACGGCCTACACCTCGAACTTCGCTCCGATAAAGGATCGTCCTGCCTTCGCGGTGATGTTCTACCCCGTCATCACGGGCCAGGAGGGACTCTGCCATAAGGGTTCGTTCGACCATCTGCTCGGCAAGGAGGCAACGGCTTACGAGCGTGCCGAGTACTCAATGGAGACGCGCGTAACGACATTCACGCCCCCGACGCTGATCCTTACCTCGGACAACGATACGCTTGTTCCCACCATCAGCTCTACGCGCTACTACAACGCCCTGCGCAAGCACGGCGTCAGAGCCTCGCTGCATATCTTCCCGGGCGGCTATCACGGCTTCTGTATGCACGACGATGTGCCATTCAAGCCGCTGTGGCAGCAGGCTATGATCGAGTGGATTCGTTCGTTCTAACACCCCTAAGGGGTGCTTTGCAACCGCCTGCTATTCCTGCTCTCGGATGTGGTGGGCGGCAGTCGAAGCGAGTACCTTCCCCATCGGCCTTAATGGGTGCTTTGCAACCGCCCGCTGTTCCTGCTCTCGGATGCTATGGGCGGCAGTCGAAGCGAGTACCTTCTCCCCACGATGATTGTTGGAGAGATTTTTTTACAGAATTTTGCATTTTGCATTTTGCATTTTGAATTCTATTGCGTAACTTTGTGCGCAACAAAAACCCAAGATATATGTCGTTCATAGATGAAAGGGTACAATCGATGGGCCTCACTTTCGACGATGTGTTGCTCGTACCCGCCTACTCAGAAGTGTTGCCGCGTACAGTCTCTACCGAGACCCGTTTTTCGCGTAATATCAAGTTGAACATACCCATTGTTTCGGCCGCTATGGATACCGTAACGGAGGCCAAACTCGCTATCGCTCTGGCGCGCGAGGGTGGTATCGGTGTTATCCATAAGAATATGTCGATTGCCGAGCAGGCTGCTCACGTTCGCCGTGTGAAGCGTGCCGAGAGCGGTATGATCTACGATCCTATCACCATCTCGAAGGATCAGACCGTGGGCGATGCCCTGCAGCTGATGCACGACAATAAGATCGGCGGTATTCCCGTTGTGGATCCCGATAATATGCTCATCGGTATTGTCACCAACCGCGACCTGCGCTTCCAGCGCGATATGGATCGTCGCATCGAGGAGGTGATGACCAAGGATAATATCGTCACCACCCACTCAACCGAGCTGGAGAAGGCTTCGGAGATCCTTCTCTCGAACAAGATTGAGAAGTTGCCCGTGGTTGACGACAACGGCCGTCTTATCGGACTTATCACCTAT
>JAFOEH010000336.1 GCA_017380275.1 Alistipes sp. | reverse complement strand
GTGAGCAATATCCCACGCTTTCGGCCCGTGCCTTCACCGACTCAGCTCCACTCCTGGAGAAGCAGCACGCTGTCGATGCCGGTCTCGGCTGGATTGGTCGCCAGTCATTGCTCATCACGCCGCAATTCGGCTCTCGCGTCCTGTTGGGCGAGCTGGTTTTGTGCGACGAGGTCGATCTCTATGACTCTCCGCTCGAGGGTGTTGGCTGTGGCGAGTGCCGCCGTTGTGTCGAAGCTTGTCCTACGAGTGCTATCGTGAGACCTATGATGCTCGACACCTCTCGCTGCATCTCGTGCCGCACCGTCGAGAGCGAGGCCGATCCCGATTTCGACCTTCACGGCTGGATCTTCGGCTGCGAGGAGTGCCAGAACGTCTGTCCCTATAACCGCTCCACTCCCAATTTTACAAATCCTCACTTCGAACCGCTGTTCGATCCTCGCACCATCTCGCCTGATGAGTGGCTCGCACTCTCCGACGAGGAGTTCTCCGCCCGCTTTGGCTCAACCCCTATGAAGCGCAGTGGTTGGGATCGTATCCGCCGCAACGTCAAACGCAATATCCGATAGCGCCTGTCGTCCATCTGTCTAAATGGATGAAGTTTTTGTCTTTTGTCGGTTTTGCCATTAGCGAAAAAATCGTATCTTTGCATTAAGAGTGTTTCACTTCGCAAATTAGTGTAAAAACGATGGGCAGACCCCTTGCAGAGCGGCTTCGGCCGCAAACTATCGACGAGTACATCGGCCAGAGCCATCTGGTCGGTCCCGACGGTGTGTTCCGTAAGTTTCTCGACACGGGCAACGTCCCCTCGTTCATTCTTTGGGGCCCGCCGGGCGTGGGCAAGACCACACTCGCCAAACTCGTTGCCAACCACCTCAATCGCCCTCTCTACACCCTCTCTGCAGTTACGTCGGGAGTGAAGGATGTGCGTGAGGTTATCGAGTCGGCCCGCAAACACTCTCTTTTTCAGCCATCCACGTCGTTTCTTTTTATCGATGAGATCCATCGCTTCAACAAGAGCCAGCAGGATTCTCTGCTCGGCGCTGTCGAGCAGGGCATTGTAACGCTCATTGGCGCTACCACCGAAAACCCCTCCTTCGAGGTCATCTCGCCGCTTCTGAGCCGCTGTCAGGTCTATATCCTGCGCTCGATGGAGGACGATGAGTTGCAGCAGCTACTCGATCGCGCCATCACCAAAGATGATGAGATGCGTAAACGCAACGTCAAGGTCGAGCAACGTGAGGCGCTGTTTAAGTTCTCTGGCGGTGATGCCCGTAAGTTGTTGAATATCTTGGATATTATCGCAGCTGCTACCGAAGGTGATATCACCATCACCGACGACTACGTTACCCAATGCCTCCAGCAGAACATCGCCCTCTACGATAAGAACGGCGAGCAGCACTACGACGTTATCTCGGCCTTCATCAAGTCCGTTCGCGGTAGCGATCCCAATGCCGCGATCTACTACCTTGCGCGAATGTTGGCAGGAGGCGAGGAGCCCCGTTTCATCGCCCGTCGACTGGTTATTTTAGCCTCGGAGGATATCGGATTGGCCAATCCCAACGCCCTGTTGCTGGCAAATGCCTGCTTCGATACGGTGCATAAGATTGGTATGCCCGAGGCGCGTATCACGCTTGCAGAGACTACGATCTACCTTGCCACAAGTCCTAAGAGTAACTCTGCCTATATGGCTATTAATGAGGCTCTTTCGTTTGTCGAGCACGATACTACCAACCGTCCCGTGCCCTTGCACCTGCGCAATGCTCCGACCAAGTTGATGGCCGATGCAGGTTACGGCAAGAACTATAAATACGCTCACGACTTCACCGACAACTTCGTCAATCAGGAGTTCCTGCCCGAGAGCCTTACGGGCAAAACATTCTACCATCCCAACGTGCAGAATCAGCAGGAGCAGAAGATTGCCGAGCGTATCAACCGCCTCTGGGGTGATAAATATAAATAAATAGATATAAGATGAAAAAGTATATATTGCTAACCGTCGTGCTTTTGGTTTCGCTCTCAAGCTTTGCTCTTGGTCAGAAGCAGACCTACCTCTACGCCGTTAAGGGTGCTGACTCATTATACCTCGACCACTATGTATCGTCTAAGGAGGCGATGCGTCCCTGTATGATATTTGTTTTTGGTGGCGGTTTTGTGCGTGGCGAGCGCGATAATGAGGGGTATTTGCCTTATTTTGAGTATCTTAACGATAATGGCTATGATGTTGTTTCTATCGACTATCGCCTCGGTCTGAAGGATCTTGCTACATCGGGTGTAGGCTCGATGCGCGATATGATTGGCAAGCTCAACAATACTGTAAATATCGCTGTAGAGGATCTCTTCTCGGCAACGGCCTTTGTTTTGGATAATGCCCGTGAGTGGGGTATTGACCGCGATATGATTGTAACCTGCGGCTCAAGTGCGGGAGCGATTACCGTTTTGCAGGCCGAGAATGCGCTCTGCAACCGTAAGCGCGAAGCAACCTTGCTTCCTGAGGGTTTCCGATATGCTGGTGTGATCTCATTTGCTGGCGCAATCTTCTCGCTCGATGGTGCTCCCAAGTGGCGCGAGAAACCTGCTCCTGTATTGATGTTCCACGGCAGTGCCGATACCCAGGTACCTTACGATAAGGCTACGATGCTCGGCGTTGGATTCTTTGGCTCGAAGTATCTGGCCGAGATGTTTGAGGAGGAGGGTTGGCCCTATTGGTTCTACGATGTGGAGTACCAGACCCACGCAATGGCAGGTCTGCCGATGGGCCGCAATCTTGACGAGATCTCGACCTTCCTTAAATATTATGTTCGCGACAAGCGCCCCCTGCGCAAGCACACTCGACTCATCGATGGCGACGAGCCTGTGCGTCCAATCAAGTTCAAAGTGAAGGATTATCTCGAGTCAAATTACGGGCGCTAATCGTGGCGCTGTGTGTCAATTTATGACACAGCGATTGACAACTTATGACACAACTTTTGGATGAAACGAATAGGTGTAATTTCCGATACTCACTCTCTGTTTGACAATGAGTTACGCGAGTTTTTGCGCGATGTCGATGAGATTTGGCACGCGGGCGACTTTGGTTCGCTCGAATTGGCCGACGAGATTGCTGCGTTCAAACCCTTGAAGGGTGTCTATGGCAACATCGACGGGGGCACGATGCGACGCGTCTATCCCGAGTTTTCCTTCTTTGAGTGCGAGGGTAAGCGCGTGTTAATCACGCATATAGGTGGCTACCCAAATCACTATTCGCCTGCCGCTATGCGTATGATCGAGAGCACTCGTCCCGATATTTTCATTGCGGGACACTCCCACATCCTGAAAGTCATCTATGATCCCGTATGTCAGCTCCTCCACATCAATCCCGGTGCTGCGGGACAGTATGGTTTTCACAAAGTTAGGACTGCCGTACGCTTCACTCTCGATGATGGCGACATCCGCGATATGGAAATCGGCGAGTGGCCGCGAGTGGCTAAATAGATGATATATAATGATTTATACAACAAAAGAGGTTGCCTGCCGTAGCGGACAACCTCTTTTTCTATCTCCTCTCAGCCTCTTATTTGTAGAAAAGTGAGCTGATCTCTTTGTAGTTATGAACGTGCTCGATAACCTCGGCGAAGATATCTGCAACCGACAGAACGGTGAACTTGCTCAGATCCTTCTCGGGGTTCAAAGGAATGGTATCGGTCACGATAACTTCCTGCAACTGGCTCTCGTTGATACGCTCG
>JAFOEH010000335.1 GCA_017380275.1 Alistipes sp. | reverse complement strand
TTCTGTGCGATAGGCTCCAGAACGCCCATAATCTCCTTCATCGTTGAGATCTTCTTGTCCGTAATCAGGATCATAGGCTTCTCCAGCTCGGCTGACATCTTCTCGGTGTCGGTCATAAAGTAGGGAGAGATGTAGCCACGATCGAACTGCATACCCTCAACAACATCGACGTGAGTCTCGGTGCCCTTGGCCTCCTCAACGGTGATAACACCCTCGTTGTTAACCTTTGCCATTGCCTCGGCGATGAGCTTACCGATAGCGTGGTCGTTGTTAGCCGAGATGGTAGCTACCTGCTCGATCTTCGAGATGTCGTTGCCAACCTCCTGTGAGAGTGAGCGGAGCTGCTCAACAACAGTAGCTACGGCCTTGTCCATACCGCGCTTCAGATCCATCGGATTGGCGCCTGCGGTTACGTTCTTCAAACCTACACCGATGAGTGCCTGTGCCAAAACGGTTGCGGTGGTGGTACCATCACCCGCATCGTCGTTGGTCTTCGAAGCTACCTCCTTAACCATCTGTGCGCCCATATTGGCGAACTTATCCTCGAGCTCAATCTCCTTCGCTACGGTTACACCGTCCTTGGTGATCTGGGGAGCGCCGAACTTCTTCTCGATGATTACGTTGCGACCCTTGGGGCCGAGCGTAACCTTAACGGCATTAGCCAATGCATCAACGCCCTCCTTCAGAAGGTCGCGTGCCTCTACATTATATTTAATCTCTTTTGCTGCCATTTCTATGGTGTTTTAATAGTTATGTGATTAGTAAACTGCGAGGATATCGTTCTGACGCATAATCAGATAATCCACGCCATCGATGTTGAGCTCTGTGCCGGCGAACTTGCCATACAACACCGTGTCGCCCTCCTTAACCTCCATCTTAACATCAGCAGTGCCGGGGCCAACTGCTACTACCTTACCCACGAGGGGCTTCTCCTTAGCTGTGTCGGGAATGAACAGACCACCTGCGGTCTTCTCCTCTGCCGGATTGGGCAATACCAATACGCGGTCTGAAAGCGGTTTGATTGTCATAGTCTCTTTATGTTTTAGTTTGTTAATTGTTTTCTGTATGCTTTCTGCCTCCGTTCTTCGGGGCAACGCTACATAATGAGCAACAGATGTGCCAAACCCGATTTGGCATATAATTATGACACATCGCTTCTTGCGGGGTGTCATTTTGTCAGTCGGAGGACATAATTTCTGCCTAAAGGTGAGTATTCTGCCACACAAGACGTAAAGTTTGCAAAATTATTTTTAATTTTATCCGATTTTTACGATTTAATATGAAAAAACTACTTATACTCTCATTTTTTATGCTTTTTGCGATGTTGTGGGGTGCTTCGGCCCAGAGCATCGATTTCGATACCGTAGCTCCGCATCCGCGCCTGATAATTAAGAAGGGCGACATTGGTGCAATCAACTCTCGCCGCACACAATCTGCAGCTGCGCGCCTTACTCACGACCGCGTCGTGGCCGAGGCCGAGCGCATCGTCGGGGCGGCGACGTTAGAGTATGCCCTGAAGGGCGATCGCTTGACGGAGGTGACGGATGAGCTGCTCCGTAGAGTATTTTATCTCTCGTATGCCTACCTTACAACCGAGGATATTCGCTACGCCACACGTGCCGAGCGCGAGATGCTTGCGGTGAGTGGCTGGGAGGATTGGAATGAGGGAAACCTTGAGGATCTGTCGCAGATAACTCTCGCTCTCGCTGTCGGATACGATTGGCTCTATCGAGCACTGCCCGTTCATTCGCGCAGTATCATCGGTACGGCCATCTACGAGAAGTCGTTGCAGAAGGTGGATGGAATCTCGTTCGAGGGTGAGAATGCTATGGTGGCCGTGGGTATGATGTACGGAGCGCTGGCTACGTTGGAGCGTGCTCCCGAGTTCTGTCGCGCTATGGCAGAGCGTTGTGCGGCGGCTATGCCTTCGCTGCTGGAGCGCTATGCCGACGATGGAGCGTTCAAGGCCGATGTGGTTAATTGGCAACGAAATACGGAGGCTACGGTTCTGCTCTCGGCGGCTTTGGAGTCGGCTGTGGGTAGCGATTTGGGCGCAGCTTCTAATAAGGGATTTATGCTTACTCCGACGCTGATGACCCATCTGGTGGCTCCGTCGGGCAAGACCTTCAACTTCTATAGCGTTGTTGATAAGGCTGTTGCAGAGCCTGTGAAGTATTGGTTTGCGCGACATAATGCGCAGCCGTGGCTGCTGAATCTTGATGAGCAGTTGGCCGCCGAGGGGCAGATCAGAGAGGATTACCAGTTGCCGCTATATATGTTCTTCTCATCATCGCTCGATATGGGTAAGAGCGCGAAACGTCGCGAAAACAATTGGCTCAACGATGGCTCTATGCCGCTCTATATCTATCGTAGCGGCTGGGAGAGCAAGAGCGATACCTACTTTGCAATCAAGGGTGGCGAGGCCTCGGCCGACGGCACACAGTCCGATGCGGGAGCTTTTGTCTATGAGCGCGATGGCGTGCGCTGGGCGACGCTCAATGGAGAGCCCTATAACACCATCACGTTCAATGAGGATTATCTCGGCTCTGCGGGCCGTTCGACAATCCGCGAGGTGCAGCTCTCGGCACGCCGTCACGGAGTTGTTGCCGACCTTACGCCGAAGTATGCCAAGCGCGTCTCGAAGGTCGAGCGCACGGCGGTGATTGACAAGAATGACTTCCTCACCATAACCGATCACATCGAGAACGGCTCACAGGCCTCGACCATCGAGTGGTCGATCGTAACCGACGCCGTGGCCGAGGTTACAGCTCCCAATACGATTGTACTGCGCAAGGATGGCAAGAGCCTCTTCCTGCGTGTGCGTACGCGCCTTGCGGCCGATGCCAAGGTGTGGGAGTCGGAGGGTGGCCTGAGACGTGTGGGCTTTGTGGTGGATATGCGCTCGGGTGCTACGGCCGACATCGAGGTGTCGCTCACGGGTGAGCGCGCGAAGGGTATCTCGCTGCCGAAACTCAATATACTGCGTAAACTGCGTAAGTAATTGACGATGAGGTCGAATTCAGCTCCAAAGTCGGTGAATTTTGCCGACACCAAGCTCCACTACGAACTGCTTGACGGTCTGCGTGGTGTGGCGGCATTGTTGGTGCTGGTGTATCACATCTTCGAGGGCTTCGCCTTTGCCGAGTCGGTTAATAGCGAGGGTAGCGGCCTTATCACAACGCTCAATCACGGCCATATTGCTGTCGATTTCTTCTTCATTCTCTCGGGATTTGTGATCAGCTACGCCTATGACGAGCGCTGGGGACGAATGACCATCGGTGGCTTCTTCAAACGCCGTCTTATACGCTTGCAGCCGATGATTGTGCTGGGTGCGGTGCTGGGTGTGGTGGCATTCTTCGTGGGAGGCTTCGAGCGTTGGGATGGTAGCACAACGCCCGTGCAGTGGGTGATGGTGGCGATGTTGCTGACGATGTTTATGATTCCCGCCCTGCCCGGATCTCCGTATGAGGTGCGTGGCAATGGCGAGATGTTTCCGCTCAATGGCCCTGCGTGGTCGCTCTTCTTTGAGTATATCGGTAATATCCTCTATGCACTCTTCATACGTCGCCTCTCGACACGCGCTCTGGCATTCGTAGCGGCTGCGTTGGGTGTGTTGCACGCGTGGTTCTTTGTCGGGAATGTGTCGGGTTATGACAGTGTGGGCGTGGGGTGGACTATCGATGCGGTGAACTTCTGGGGCGGCGTGGTGCGTATGCTCTTCCCCTTCACGATGGGTATGCTCGTGGCGCGAACATTCTCACCACGTAAGATCAAAGGGGCGTTCTGGATCTGCTCGGCTATATTGCTGGCAGTCTTTGCCGTGCCTTACATCTCATCGTCGGGAACGCCGAGCCTTAATAGCCTCTACGAGGTTGTCTGCATAGTGATTGTCTTTCCTGCTGTGGTGTGGCTGGGCGCATCGGGACGTGGCGAGGGAGTGTCGGGACGCATAAATAGTTTCCTGGGCGAGTTGTCGTATCCGCTCTATATTGTCCACTATCCGATAATGTATCTCTTCTATGCGTGGCTTATCGAGAATCACTATTATACGCTGGGGCAGACGCTTGGCGTTGTGGCGTTGGTCGTAGGCTCAAGCATCCTGTTGGCCTACGCAAGCTTGAAACTCTACGACAAGCCCGTTAGGCGATGGCTTGCAGAGAAGTTTGTCGGAGCGGGGAAGAGAGTTTAAGATTAACGCAAGGCTGTGGCCTTGCGTTTTTTTTGTGGGGATTGGCTACTGCGCAGTCTAACGCCTGCTCCGCTTAACGCCTTTCCCCCCTGCTCGCCGCAGGGACACCATCATATCACTGCGCAAGAAGTTGCTACGCAACTATTTTGTCTTTATCATATCTCCTTGCAAATAAATTTGCCGAGATACAATAAAAACAAAAGGTGTTGATTGCTCAACACCTTCTTGCTTGTTCTATGGGTGGAAGATGGGATTCGAACCCACGACCTTCGGAACCACAATCCGTCACTCTAACCGACTGAGCTACATCCACCATATCGATTTGATCTCTCAAATCGGTGTGCAAATATAGATGGTTTCGCTCGTTTTTCCAAATAAAAAGCGAAAAATATTGATAAAAGATGATTTTTTCGTATTTCGGCGCTGACCAACGCAGTGATGAGCGAGAAAATTCGTATATTGTGAGAACAATAAATCGAAATAATATGAGATACGGAATTCTTCTTATTGCAATTTTGTTTAGCCTGTCGTCGTGCGCCCCGACGCATAAGGTGCGTGTGCAGTATCGTTCGCTCGATGTGGAGGCGTTTGAGAAGTATATCGCGCGCGAGAATGTGCTATTGGTTGATGTGCGCACTGCCGAGGAGTTTGCGGCGGGACACATCGTGGGCGTGGATGAGAATGTGGATGTGCGCAGTGCGACGTTCTTTACCGACTATCAGCGTCTGCCCAAGGATCGCCCCATAGCACTCTACTGCCGAGGCGGTGGTCGTAGCAAGCAGGTGGCGGGCGTAATGGCCGGCAACGGGTATAACGTAGTGGAGCTCAGCGGAGGCTACAATAGTTGGGTTGAGGCTGGTAAGGCTACGGAGAAATAAAAAAAGGTGCCACGCGGCACCTTTTTTTATTTGGAGTGAGTCCACTATACAAAAGGATACTTCACAACCTCCATCTTGAGCAGGCGGTCGCGGATAACAACCGCTACGGTCGTGCCTATGGCAGCATACTCCGTCTTAACGTAGCCCAGCGCGATACCGACCTTCAGCATAGGCGACATCGTACCAGAGGTTACGCAGCCGATCTCCTCGCCATCGAGGTTGGCCAGCTTGTAACCGTGGCGCGGAATACCGCGATCGATCATCTTCAGACCAACCAGCTTGCGCTCGACACCCTCGGCCTTCTGCTTTGCGAGGAACTCCTTGTCGATGAACTCCTTGCCCTCGACAAACTTCGTAACCCAGCCAAGACCTGCTTCGAGCGGTGATGTCGTGTCGTCAATGTCGTTACCATACAGCGCAAAGCCCTTCTCCAGACGCAAGGTGTCGCGTGCGCCAAGGCCGATGTTCTTCAAGCCGAACTCCTCGCCAGCCTTCCACATAGCCTCCCAGATGGTAGCAGCATCCTCGTTGTACATATAAATCTCGCAGCCGCCCGAGCCGGTGTAACCCGTAGCCGAGAGGATAACATCGCAACCTGCCAGCTTACACATCTTGAAGGTGTAGTATACCATATCCTCAACGGGCTCCTCGCACATCTTCTGCACGAGCTTCATAGCCAACGGGCCCTGAAT
>JAFOEH010000041.1 GCA_017380275.1 Alistipes sp. | reverse complement strand
ATTTTCTGATGGAACTTAAGGACGGTCAGCTTACGGTTACTACGTCGGATTTGGAGACCACTCTGATCGGCTCTATCGCGGTGGATAACATCGAGCAGGAGGGTGTGATTGCCGCCCCTGCGAAGCTGATGCTCGACTCGCTGAAGGAGTTCCCCGAGATGCCGCTCTCGATTGATGTGAACGACACCACCTGGGAGATTAAGATCACTTGGGCAAGCGGACACCTCTCGATTCCCGGAGCAAGCGCTGTGAGCTATCCCGCCGTGCAGTCGATGGCTGCCGAGAGCAAGAATCTTACGCTCGATGTGGATCTGCTTGTGAGCGGTATTAACAAGACAATCTTCGCTACGGCTGACGATGAGTTGCGCCCGGTGATGAATGGCGTATATTTCGACTTCTCACCCGAGGCTCTCACATTCGTTGCGACTGATGCGCACAAGCTCGTTAAGTTCAACGCCGAGCACGCGAACGACTTCTCGTCGTCGTTCATTCTGCCCAAGAAGCCCGCAAACCTGCTGAAGGCGTTGCTTGCGAAGGAGGAGGAGCCCGTGGAGGTTACTTTCGATGCGAAGAATGTTACGTTCCAGCTGCAGAACTTCAAGCTCGTTTGCCGTCTGATTGAGGGCAACTATCCCAACTACAATGCTGTGATTCCCGCGTCGAATCCCAATAAGGTGTTGATCGATAGAGTGGAGTTCGTGAATGGTATCAAGCGTGTGGCCGTATGCTCGAATCCCTCGACCAACCTGATTCGTATGGATATTGCCGACAATAAGGTGAATCTGACGGCACAGGATATTGACTTCTCAGTTTCGGCTAATGAGACTATCTCGTGCAGCTATGACGGTCAGCCCGTGACCATCGGTTTCAAATCGACGTTCCTCGTTGAGATTCTCTCGAATATCGACACTCCGACGGTAGTGGTGGAGCTGGCCGACTCGACTCGCGCAGGCGTGTTCAAGCCCGTGAGCGATGACCAGCCTTCGGCCGAGACGCTGATGTTGTTGATGCCGATGATGATTAACGCATAAGAAAAAGCGTATGGAATTGAATCTTAAACGCCCGTTGGTTTTCTTTGATCTGGAGACTACGGGCGTTGATACGGTAAACGACCGCATCGTCGAGGTGTCGATGATCAAGATTATGCCCTCGGGCGAGGAGGTGGTGCGCACACGACGCATCAATCCGCAGATGCACATCCCCGAGCAGGCGACGGCCATTCACGGCATTACGGATGAGATGGTGAAGGATGAGCCTACGTTTGCGCAGATTGCAAAGTCGATGGCGCAGTTCATCGAGGGTTGCGACTTTGGTGGTTTTAACTCCAACCGTTTCGATTTGCCAATGCTCGTGGAGGAGTTTTTGCGTGCGGGTGTGGATGTGGACTTCAAGCGATGCAAGTTTATCGATGTGCAGAACATCTTCCACAAGATGGAGCAGCGCACGCTGGTGGCGGCGTATAAGTTCTATTGCGATAAAGATTTGCAGGATGCTCACTCGGCCGAGGCCGATACGCGTGCGACGTATGAGGTACTGAAGGCACAGCTGGATCGTTATCCTGACCTGCAGAACGATGTGGCCTCGCTGGCGGATTTCTCGGCTCGAGGTGAGACGGTGGACTATGCCGGTAGAATCGTATATAACGATAAGGGCGAGGAGGTCTTCGCCTTCGGCAAGCATAAGGGCCGTCGCGTGAGCGATGTGTTTGAGCAGGAGCCGAGCTATTACTCGTGGATGATGAATGGTGATTTCCCGCTCTATACCAAGAAGGTGATTACGGAGATTCGTTTTCGTGCCAAGAATTGTTAAACTGTCGTTCGGGCAGGGAGGGACTTTTTTCAGTTGTTAAAATCTGCTCAAGAATGTTAAGAGAAAAATATGAAACTACTGAGAATAATTTTGGCGGTGGGGATGGCATTCTCATTAGCGGTAGGTGTGGCGTTGGAGTTGCAGCTGGTGGAGAAGTCGCCTGTCATTGTCTTTATCAACGGACAGAAGTTCTACGTTCACACCGTAAAGCAGGGCGATACGCTCTACTCGATAGCCAAGGCTTACGAGGTGGGCGAGGCGATGATTAAGGAGCATAATCCTGCTTCGGCGGATGGCTTGAAGATCGACCAGACGCTGAAGATTCCCGTGCCCGAGCAGCAGGCTCGCGCCGAGAAAAAGCGCAAGAAGGATTTTCTGACGCACAAGGTGAAGGCTGGGCAGACGTTGTATGCCATTGCGCGAGATTATGGAATCTCGGTTGCGGCACTGCGCGAGGATAACCCCTCGATCAATCCGCAGGCACTTGCCGTTGGCGAGACATTGTGGGTACGTCGCTCGATGATGGGATCTTCGACCGAAGCGGAGGCACAGGCCGAGATGATGGAGTATGCCGACAACCTGAATCGTGCAACGGGAGATGATGGATATGACCATCACGTCGTACAGGCGGGTGAGACAATCTATTCGCTCTCGCGTCGATTTGGACTCAGCGAGGAGGAGTTTACGCAGCTCAATGATCTGAAGGATGGACTCAAGGCGGGTGCAATGGTGCGCGTACCCAGAGCAAAGACCGAGGTGGTGCAGACACAGGAGGCTATGGCCGAAGAGGTGGCTCATACGCCTGTGGCAGATGTTGCGTTCCACTCTTTGCCAAAGGATGAGCGTTTGGATGTGGCGCTGATGTTGCCGATGAGCATAGGCGAGCGCCCCAATGCCAGCTATGTGGAGTTCTATCAGGGATTCCTGCTCGGTATGGAGACACTGAAGGAGCAGGGTGGCGGCGAAGCTAAACTGACGGTTTATAATACGGGTCACGACCAGTTGAAGGTGAGTGAGATAGTCAGCAGTACGCTCTTTGAGGGTACGGATCTTATCGTAGGCCCTGTGTATGAGGATGAGCTGGCACCCGTTGTGCGCTATGCAGAGCAGAATTCGGTGCCTGTTGTGTCGCCCTTAGCAACGCTTGAGGCAGTGCAGAGTCCTGCAATATATCAGCTCTCGCCCAGTCCCCGAAAGAAGTATGATAAGGTGGCTGATCTGGTGGATGGAAGCCGCGATATCTATATGATCTATGCTCAGCAGTATGATAAGGAGTTTGAGCAGGAGGCTAAGGAGCTCTTGCACGGCCGTCCGTATGCTTCGTATACCTACTCGTTTGACGATCAGAAGTCTGTATTTACGCCACGCGATGCGGCAACGCCCGTGATCGAAACCATCGACACGGTGATGAAGGCCGAGCGCCCTTGTCTGTTTGTGGTGTTGGCCAATGGAGAGACCGATGTGGATCGAATCCTCGGTACGCTCTCGTCGGCAAGCGTAGCACTCACTGAAAGAAGTGAGAAGAGTGCGCCGTACGTTGTGATGGGTACATCGCGCTGGGGACGATTTAATAATATCGACCATACGTCGTATTTCAATAATAACGTGGTGATGATCTCGACCTATCACGCAAAGCGCGATGTAGAGCCCGTGCGTGAGTTTGATAGCCGTTACATCGAATCGTATGGCACGTTGCCATCGCTCTATGCCTATCGAGGGTATGACACGGCGATGATGTTTGTCGGGGGAATGCGATCCGACATTGACTACAAGATGTTGGATAAACGCTACGCACCATTGCAGACAACCTATAAGTTTGAACGTGATGGCGAGGCGGGCCGATACATCAATCAAGAGTGGGTGAGAGTTAATTATAACAACAACTACACTATAACGATCGAGTAAGTATGTCGAGCGTAACAAACCATAACATTCCTGAGAAGACCATCGAGCGACTGAGTGAATACCGCCGCTCGTTGCTCTCGTGTCATAAGCAGGGTATCACACATATCTTCTCGCACGTCCTGGCCGGTATGCACGGCATAACGGCAGTGCAGGTGCGACGCGATCTGATGTTGATCGGCTTCTCGAGCGATACGAAGAAGGGGTATGATGTGAAGGTGCTGATCGATTTTATAAACAACATCCTCGATAGCGAGAATGTGATGAATGTGGCGATCATCGGTATGGGCCACCTCGGTCAGGCAATCACAAACTACTTCAACGGTAAGCGTCGTAAGTTGCGTATAGTGACGGCTTTTGATGTAGATCCTGCCAAGACAGGACGCGAGATTGATGGGATTCCGTGCTACCATATGGATGAGTTCGAGAGCGTGGTGGAGCAGATGGATGTGAGTATCGTGATCATATCGTCGCCTACGCGCGTGGCACCATCGTTGGTGCTACCAATCATCAATGCGGGTATCAAGGGTGTGCTGAATTTTACCTCGGCACCGCTCAACTTCCCGCAGGGTATCGTTGCGGAGAATTACGATATGACGACAATTTTGGAGAAGGTCGCTTATTTCGTTAAGGAGAGTGATGAAGTGGGTGAGAAGAGTTAATCACGACGAGCGACCGCATTAGTTAGCTTAAAATGAATGTATATAGAGATTTAGATAATCTGCCTAAATTCCGAAACGGAGTGGCTACGATGGGCTCGTTTGACGGAGTGCACGAGGGTCACCGTGAGCTATTGCGTCGGGTAATGGAACTAAGTCGCGAGTTTGGCGGTGAGAGTATTGTCTTGACTTTCGATCCCCATCCGCGCTATGTGCTGGGTACGGGTGAGAGGATGCAGTTGCTCACGACGCTTGACGAGAAGCTGTGGTTGCTGGAGCAGGCGGGTATCGACAATGTGATCGTAATAACCTTTACCGAGGAGCTGAGCCATCTATCACCGCAGGAGTTTCTCGAGCAGGGTATCGCACGACTTGGCCTGCGCGGAATGGTGGTGGGGTATAATCATCGCTTCGGATACAAAAAGGAGGGAGATTATGATTTTCTGGAGTCGCGCGAGTGCGGCTTTGAGGTCTTCAGGGTTGAGCAACATCAGGTGGCGAGCAGCAAGGTCAGCTCGACAATAATCCGTCAGGCTCTATCGCGCGGAATGTTGGACAAGGCGGCACGACTGCTGGGTCACCCGTACGTTGTTGCGTGCGAGCTACAATCGACAGGGGCGGTTGTAATTGATAGGAATAAATTGTTGCCGCCGGCGGGATGTTATGCCGCACGAGTGAATGGACAGATAGGGGAGGTAACGATCGGAGCGGAGCGAGAAGTGAGCTTTAGTGTTAAGCCGGTTGATGGTAAAGTGATAGTTGAATTTATGTAATTCAAATAGCTGATAATTATGTCATTGATTTCATATCAGACGCAGGTGCAAGTACGCTATAAGGATACCGACCAGATGGGTATTATGCACCACTCAAATTATATAGTTCTATACGAAACAGCAAGAACAGAGTGGTTGAGAGATATGGGTTTGACATATGCTGAGATTGAGCGTCGAGGCGTGATGTCGCCAATTATTGAGGTACAGTCGCGCTACCACTATCCTGCCTTCTATGACGAGGTGCTGACCGTGAAGGTTATGATGGATGAGATGCCGTCGGCGCGGTTGAACATCGCCTCGGAGGTGTATAACGAGGCTGGAAAGTTAATTAATACAGGTCGCGTGACGTTGGGATTTATGAATGCCCAGACGCGCCGTCCATGCCGCGCACCAGAGTGGTTCGTGGAGGCGTTGGAGGAGTATATTGCTAAACAAAATAAGGAGTAGAGATGACAAACGAACAAAAATATACGCGTGCCGCTGTGGTGGCTTTTCTGTTGCTGGCTACGACGTTTTTCTTTGTGAGAGGATGGTTTGTGGCCGTGCCCACGCTATTTGCGGCGATGGCGACGGCAGTGAATGGTTCACGCGGTGGTTGGGCGATCCCTCTGGCATTACTCTTCTCGGCTGTGGGTGATTATGCCGGCTCGGAGGGAAATTTTCTATTTCAGGTGGGTTTCTTTGCAGTTGGGCATTTGTGTTTTATTGCCGACTTCCTTCCACGTCGCAACATCTCGCGTCGTAAAGGAATAGGTGCGGCAGTGCTGGCTGTCGTGACGGTGGTTTACCTCTCGGTTGTGCTTTCGAATATCGTAAGTCAGGCAGAATATGTGGCCGTTACTATCTATGCCTTGATTATCTACACGATGGGGGCAACAGCAATCCTGCAGCAGCGCCCGCGCTATTGGTGGTATGTCGGGGCGGCATTGCTCTTTATCTTCTCCGATTCGTGCATCGTCTTCGATAAATATATCGGTACGCTTCCTGCGCGTACGATCTTTGTTATGACCACATATTACGCAGCACAGGGACTCTTTATGACAATGCACCTGATGCGTGGCGCGCGTAAAGAGTAGCAGAAGGCATATTTTTCTGCCAGATGACGGCAGAGAGTGCGCCAAAATGGCATACCGAGGCCGTTGGCACATAGTTTGAGTATATATCTGGAAACAGAAATAATACAAAAACTATATAGCAATGAAAAACGGAAAAATCGGAGTAACAACGGAGAATATATTCCCCGTAATCAAAAAATTCCTCTATTCGGATCACGAAATTTTCCTGCGTGAGTTGGTGTCGAATGCCGTTGATGCCACGCAGAAACTCAAAACGCTCTCGTCGAAAGGTGAGTTCAAGGGTGAACTGGGTGATACGAAGATTCACGTTAGTGTAGATGCTGAGAAGAAGACATTGACGGTGCGTGATCGCGGTATTGGTATGACCGCAGAGGAGATCGATCGCTACATCAATCAGATCGCATTTTCGGGTGCCGAGGAGTTTCTGGCAAAGTATAAGGATCAGGCTATCATTGGCCACTTCGGCTTGGGCTTCTACTCGTCGTTTATGGTGGCTGACAGAGTTGAGATTTTCACTCAATCATATAAGGAGGATGCAAAGGCTGTGCGCTGGTCGTGCGATGGCTCGCCCGAGTATGAGATGGAGGAGCTCGACGAGAAGCGTGACCGAGGAACATCTATCGTGCTTCACCTCTCAGAGGAGTGTGCAGAGTATGCCGAGGAGAGCAAAATCAACGAATTGCTCAACAAGTATTGTCGTTTCTTGCCTGTACCCGTAATCTTCGGCAAGATCAAGGAGTGGAAAGATGGCAAGTATGTTGAT
>JAFOEH010000334.1 GCA_017380275.1 Alistipes sp. | reverse complement strand
TTTGCACTATATGCGCAAATTGCAACCACTACAAACGACCTATGGAAAAGAGCATTTTCAAATATAGAATCGAGCCCCGACACGTCGATTTCACCAACCGAGTTTCCGTATCATCGATCTGCGATTTGGTGCTCCACGCCGCAGGCGAGGATGCACACAAGCGCGGTTTCGGCATCGACGCACTGGCCAACAACAATTACGGCTGGGTGCTGTCGCGTATGTGCATCGAGTTAGATTATCTACCCGAAGAGTACAGCGATTTTACACTCTACACCTGGATCAACGAATACAACCGTCTCGCATCGACACGAAACTTTACGCTCAGCGACAGCGAAGGACGCGAGTTTGGTCGCGCAGTATCGCAATGGTGTATGATCGACTACTCGACGCGTATGCCTGTTGATATGAACACAATGGCACAGGCACACGAGGGAAATATGGTGGATGCCCCCTCACCCTGCGAGCGTCCACGCCGAATTGGCACAGTCAGCAGCGAAAGCGTCATAGAACATCGTGTTGCATATAGCGACATCGACTTCAACCGCCATATGAATACGATGCGATACATCGATATTATTTTCGATTCACTCCCTATCGAGGTGCCTGAGAAGTTAAGCGCATTCCGACTCGATATGAACTTTATGAAGGAGGCTCGCTACAACGACAAACTTTCGCTCAAGAGTGAACAAAACGAGCAGACATACCTCTTTGCATACGTCAATGAGGCGGGCGAGGCACTATGTCGAATGGCTCTTGAGGTAAGATAAACCAACAACACGTTATGGAGAGTAAAAAGACATATATTCCGGAATTTATATATAAGGGGTCGAACCAGCTTGCGATGATCATCTTTGTGCCGATCTTCGCGTTGCTGTTCATCTCGATATATAGTCCGTTCGATTTCGACAGAATCGACACCGACACACGATTCCTCTCGTGGCTCAACATCTCACGCGAGTTGGTTGTGCAGCTCATCACCATACTCCTTATTTCGAGTGGTATGGGCGTAGCTGCGCTCAGTCGCTGGTTTATGGGAATGTACACACGCCACCGCCAGATGACATATATGAACTACATCGGATGGATCGTATGCGAGATCTTGTCAATGGCCATAATCTTCACTCTCGGAGCAGTAATTTTTACCGACACCGACAAGGGCGTGGTAACACTCTTCCGCAACTCACTCATCAAGACCTTCCTTATCCTGCTCATACCATACACGATGTGCTACATCTATTTCATCTGGCAGGAGCGCGTGGCGCAGCTGCGATTGTTGCGTCAGCAGATCTCGGAGGATGAGTCGGCGATGCAGGCTGCGTATATTCAGATCTTCGACACGAAGGGTGATATGCGTCTATCGGTACGTCGCGAGCACCTTCTCTTCATCGAGTCGGCCGACAACTACATCTGCGTGTGGTACACCAACAACAATGCTCCGAAGAAGATGCTCGTGCGCAACACGCTCAAGCAGGTGGCACAGCAACTCTCATCGACACACGTTCAGCAGTGCCACCGTTCGTATATGGTGAACCTGGATCTGGTAAAGGTGATGCGTCGCGAAAAAGAGGGTATGTTCATCGAATTCGGAATTGCCGGAGTGCCCGATGTTCCTATCTCAAAGACCTTCTCCGACAGCATTAAAAAGTGGCTTATGAGCGGGCCAGAAGGCGGACAAAACGCCTAATTTCAACATTGGAGGGTTGCGATTTTAAGAATTTCACCCCAAAATATGGGATTTTTATCCCTTATAAGGGTTTCGTCCCACAAATACGCGGTTTATCACTTTTATTTTTCAATTCGCTAAATATACCCGATCTTCGTAGTGCAATCTAAACGAAAAACTACAAAAAGTATATCGGGACAATTATGCGACATTATCTGTCAATTCTTCAAGAGTCGATGCGTGCGCGCTGGGAGAAGCCCGCACTTAGCGACTATCGCGGTGAGACATTCACCTTCGCTCAAATGGCTACGCGTATAGCCAAACTTCACGCAACATTTAAGGCAATCGGATTGGAGCCGGGCGACAAGGTTGCTCTGGCGGGTAAGAACTGTGCTCGTTGGGCAATGAGTTTTATGGCCACTGCAACGTATCGAGGTGTAGCGGTGCCCATCCTGCCCGACTTTGCACCCAATACTATTGCAGGCCTTACCGACCACTCGGAGAGCTCAGTTCTCTTTACCGAGCGTCGTATCTGGGAGCAGATGGAGTTAAAGGATATGCCCAACCTGAAGGCGGCAATCGACTTGGACAACTACTCTATTATATATTCAAAGGACGAGGCATTGGTCGATGCAGTTGCACAGATCGAGCAGGATATGCCAAGCATAATCCCTGCAGAGAAGAAGATCGAGGCTACGGACTACACGTTCAGCAATATCAACGATCTGGCCATCATCAACTACACCTCGGGAACGACAAGTTCGCCCAAGGGTGTGATGCTTACGGCGCTCAATATCTCGTCGAATATCGACTTTGCACTAAACAATATCCCCGTAACGGATACGGACAAGATTATGTCGATGTTGCCGTTGGCACATATGTATGGTATGGCATTTGAGTTCATCTATCCGTTGTGCGGCGGCGGACACGTATTCTTCCTCGGCAAGACTCCTACGCCGACAGTGCTGATGCAGGCGCTGGCCGATATTAAGCCCTACCTGCTGATCACGGTGCCTCTGGTGATGGAGAAGATCTTCAAGAATAAGGTGATGCCAACGCTCAACAAGCCATTGATGCGTGTGCTGACGTCGATTCCCGTACTGAATTCGATTATCTATAAGAAAGTATACACACAGCTTATGGGCGTTTTCGGTGGCAACCTGCGCTCTATCGTATTGGGTGGCGCAGCTATCAGCCTCCCCGTTGAGAAGGTGATGCGCAATATCAAGTTGCCTTACACGGTGGGTTATGGTATGACCGAGTGCGCTCCGCTGATCGGTTACTCGCCCTGGGAGACATTCCGTCTTGGTTCGTGCGGCCGTGCTGTAAATGGCGTGGAGGTGCGTATCGATTCGAGTGACGCAGCAAATGTTGTTGGCGAGATTCAGGTTAAGGGCGACAACGTAATGCAGGGTTATTTCAAGAACCCCGAGGCTACGGCAGCTACGTTTACCGAGGATGGGTTCCTACGCACGGGCGATTTGGGTATCATCGACAAGGATGGCAACATCTTCATCAAGGGCCGTAGCAAGTGTATGATTCTGACGGCAAACGGCCAGAATATCTACCCCGAGGAGATCGAGAGCAAGCTCAACTCGATGCCCCACGTTGGCGAGTCGCTGGTGGTGGATCGCAAGGGTGGCCTGGTGGCACTGGTTGCGCTGACGGCAGATGATCAGAATGCCAACAAGGAGGAGATGGCTGCCATTATGGAGCAGAATCGCGTGGAGCTGAACCGCTCGTTGCCCGCATACGGCAAGATTGCCAAGGTGGAGATCATCGAGGGCGGATTTGAGCACACGCCCAAACAATCAATCAAACGATTCCTGTATAATTAATTGTAGCATATAGTTATTTGGGAAAGGGGTACATTTTCGCGGGTGTACCCCTTGTTTTTTATCCATTTCGCCATCTGGTAGCTTCTAAGAAGAAGTTTGCAGATTGTAAAAATATAATCGAAAAAACGCCGAAAAATTGCTATACTCGGAGAGTGTTTGTATTTTTGTCGAAAATATCTGACGTTATGTTTTCTGCTATGGAACGAGAGGCCATCGTGGCCCTAATCAAACGTGAAGTTGTCCCCGCCATCGGCTGCACCGAGCCTGTGGCTGTGGCGTTGTGTACGGCTCGAGCAACCGAGCTATTGGGACAGCAGCCCGAAAAGATCGAGGTAAAGCTGAGTGCCAACATCCTCAAAAATGCGATGGGTGTGGGTATTCCCGGAACGGGGATGATCGGCCTGCCGATTGCAATTGCACTCGGTGCGATCGTAGGTCGTTCGGAGTATGGTCTAGAGGTATTGCGCGATGCCAACGAGGAGGCTGTGAAGAAGGGACGCGACTACATCGACCAGAAACGTATTGCGATAGATCTTAAGCAGGGCATAACCGAGAAACTATACATCGAGGTCAAGACGATTGCTACCTCGCACTCGGCAACAGCTATAATTTCGGGTGGGCACACCACGTTCGTATATCTGGAGCGCGATGGGGAGATTCTGCTCGACAACCGCTCAGCACAGGGCGAAGGACAGGCAGAGGAGGATGTGAAGCTCACTTTGCGTCGCGTATATGACTTTGCGATGACGGCTCCGATTGATGATATTAGATTTATCCTCGAGTCGAAGCGACTGAACAAGGCAGCGGCAGAGAGCGCCTTCACGGCCGATTTTGGTCATTCGCTGGGTAAGACCCTGCGCGGAGATCGTGAGCTGAAGGTGATGGGCGACAGCGTATTTTCGCGTATTCTCTCCTATACGGCTTCGGCGTGCGATGCGCGTATGGGTGGTGCGATGGTGCCTGTGATGAGTAATTCGGGTAGTGGAAATCAAGGCATTACAGCGACGTTGCCCGTTGTTGTGTATGGCGAGGAGTGCGGCGCAACGGAGGAGCAGATGATTCGTGCGCTGACGCTGAGCCACCTGACCGTAATCTATATCAAGCAGAGTCTGGGCCGACTGTCGGCGCTGTGCGGGTGTGTGGTGGCAGCATCGGGATCGAGCTGCGGTATAACATATCTTATGGGTGGCGGCTACGACGAGGTGGCGATGGCTATCAAAAATATGATTGCCAACCTAACAGGTATGATTTGTGATGGTGCAAAGCCGAGCTGTGCTCTGAAGTTGGCGAGCGGTGTATCGACGGCTGTGTTGTCGGCAATGTTGGCGATGGAGCACCGATGCGTATCGTCGCTCGAGGGAATCATCGACGAGGATGTTGATCTCTCGATTCGCAACCTCACCACAATCGGCCGCGAGGGTATGAATGAGACGGACTCGCTGATTCTGGGTATTATGACAGATAAGTGCTAAGTACTAGAAGGTACGATATAACGGCCCGTCTGTTGTGTGCAGACGGGTTTTGTTTTCTTTTTTGAAGATGGAGAATTTGGATAAGATGATGCCCTACCCCATCGACAGCGATGCAGTGGGAGGCGAATTTGATATGTGCGGTGACGTGAAGGCGGGTTTTCCTTCGCCTGCCGATGATATGCGCGAGAAGTTGGATCTGGTGCGGCTGCTGGTGCGCCATCCCGCTTCGACATTCTTCTTTCGTGTGAGTGGAACTTCGATGGTAGATGCTTCACTCGACGAGGGGGATATAATCATCGTAGATAAGAGCCTTGAACCACACGACGGGTGTATTGCGGTGTGTCATATCGACGGAGAGTTTACCGTTAAACGCGTGGCGATTGATGCGCACGGCGTAAAACTGATGCCTGCGAATGAGCGATACGAGCCGATACGCATTACGGAGCAGAATGACTTTATCGTCTGGGGAGTGGTAACATTCGTAATAAAACGGGTATAGGATGTACGCTCTTGCCGATTGTAACAACTTTTTCGTCTCGTGCGAACGTGTATTTCGCCCCGAACTTAACGGGCGGCCAGTCATCGTGCTATCGAACAACGATGGCTGTGCCATTGCGCGCAGCAACGAGGCCAAGGCGTTGGGAATCGGGATGGGTGCGCCACTGTTCAAGATCAGGGATATTGTGGAGCAGCACAATGTAGCCGTTTTTTCGGGAAATCACTCGCTCTACGGCGATATGTCACGTCGCGTAAGGATGACACTACGCGAATTTGTACCGCACGTCGAGGTTTACTCCATAGATGAGGCTTTTCTCGATCTCAGCGGGATGGAGGGCGTAGATTTTGATGCGTTAGCTAAACAGATTTCGCGTCGCTGTCTGAAAAATACGGGAATCCCCGTATCTGTGGGCATCGCACCGACACGTACGCTGGCAAAGATTGCATCGAAGCTATGCAAGCAATACCCGAAGTTGCGAGGCGGATGTTATATGCACCGACGGGAGGATGTGGAGAAGGTCCTAAGGCGTTTCCCGATCGAGGATGTGTGGGGTATAGGACGCAGGATGGTTGCGCGACTGCACGAGAGAGGCGTTGTGACGGCATACGACTACACCACCCTACCCGACTCGCTCGTTAGGCATATGTTCGGTATTACGGGCCTTCGTACCTGGCGAGAATTGCGCGGAGAGCCTTGCATAGAGATATCAGCAACGACCGACACTCGCCAATCGATTAGCAACACTCGCAGTTTCACGCACGAGATAACCGATCGGGAGCAGCTGACCGAGCAGATTGCCAACTTCGCCGCTATGACTGCCGAGAAGTTGCGTCATCAGGGATCGTTGTGTGGCGAGTTGCACGTCTTTGCGCGGACTAACCGTTTTCGCGACGAGCAGCAATATATATCAAGTACCGTTGTTACATTCCCCGAACCGACAAACAGTAGCCGACAGATAATTTCGGCAGCAGCGGAGGCGGCACGCGAGATTTTTGCCGCTGGATATGGTTACAAGAAGGCTGGTGTAACGGCGCTGAAGATAATTCCACAAACGGGCGTTACACGGTCTTTGTTTGACGATGGGCAGAAGCGACAGCGTGATGAGCGGCTGACGCGCGCCATCGACGAGATTAGCGACCGCATAGGTCAGGGAACGGTGCGTTTCGGAGTGCAGGGAAGTGGCCAGGTACTCTCCTCCCACGAACATCGTTCGCCCTGTTACACAACACGCTGGGATGATATCCCTACGGTGAAGATCAAATAAAAAGCCTGTCTGCTTTATACAGACAGGCTTTTTCTATTAGAAGATTTAGTTACCTTACGATTACATATCTCATTGCGCGGCCGTTGGTGTAGACTCCGTCGATGCTCTCGACCTCGTCGCCCACACGATCCAGATCCTTCAGTGAGGTTATGGGGCGATCGTTGATGTAGGTGATTACAAAGCCCTCCTTAACACCCGACTGTGCCAGCAGGCCATCGCGCTCAACGCTTGTTACCTGAACACCGCCACGAATCTCCAGTTTCTCGCGCAGACTCGGGCTCACATCTGCAAATTTTCCACCCAAAGCCTCGGCTACATCCTTCGTGTCAGCCGTTACGGGCTCAGCCTTACCAACTTTATTCTTAAGCGTTACTTGCGCCTTCTTGGCCGTACCGTTGCGATCGTACTCGATAGAGATCTTATCACCAGGACGATACTGTGCCATCTGCTCGCTCATCGACGATGCGTCGTTCACCTTCTTGCCATCAACAGCCGTGATGATGTCGCCCTTGCGCAGACCTGCATCCTCGGCAGCGCCTCCCTCGACAACCTCATCGACGTACAAGCCGCCTGTCTTTGAGATGCCGAGCTCCTCGCCCAACTGCTCGATGAACAGATCGTCGATAGCACGGTAACGGATGCCGAGCATTGCTCGCTGGACTACACCGTATTCCTTGAGATCGACCACAACTTTGCGCACGATAGTCTCGGGAACTGCGAATGAATAGCCAACATAACTACCCGTAGATGATTTGATTACGGTATTGATGCCCACCAGCTCGCCTCGGATATTCACCAGCGCACCGCCAGAGTTACCGGGATTAACGGCGGCGTCGGTCTGGATAAATGACTCTACACGCAACTCATCGGGAATAACGCCCAACTGACGAGCCTTGGCGCTGACAATACCCGCTGTAATGGTTGATTGCAGATCGAACGGAGAGCCGATAGCCAGCACCCACTCGCCCAGACGCAAATCGTTTGAATTACCGAAAGCGAGGGTGGGAAGATTCTCCTCCTCAATCTTGATCAGTGCAACGTCGGTCGTAGGATCGGTTCCGATGAGTTTCGCATCGAACGTGCGGCCATCGTTGAGCTTTACCTTCAGCTTGGTTGCATTCTCGATAACGTGGTTATTTGTAACGATATAGCCGTCGGCCGAGATGATGACACCCGAGCCACCCGAGCGCTGTTCGCGGGTCTGAGGCTCGCCGTAACCGCCTCCACCATAAGGAATTCCAAAGAACTCGTAGAAGGGGTCATAGCCACGCGAACGGCCGCCATACTGCACCTCGCGGATAGACTCGATGTTCACCACAGCCTTCACCGCATTCTCTGCAGCATAGGTCAAATCGGGATACTGATCGGCCTGGAACGATGCAAAATGGTTGCCAGCGCGAGGAGTCGTGTCGCTCCAATCGACAACTGCGCTATTGCTACCGCCGAACACACCTGCGGACATATATTTATTTACACTCAAAGCCGTAAGGCCTCCTGCAAGAGCCGACACTGCGGCTGCTGATAAAATTACTAATGCCGTCTTTTTCATAATAACACCAAAAATTAATTGTTTATAATTCAAAATAGGCAAATTACTTCATAGGCGATATTATCTTCGTTTTACTCATTTGCTCTAATAACGGCGAGCAGGAACAAATTATTATACTTTTTGATTAATTTTTCTACAAAAAGCATTTGTCTTCCGTTCGCCTACACAAATATATACAAAATTCGGACAATAAAAATAGGATAGGTATAATTAATAACTATGTAGGTATAAACAAATAGGCTGGCAACTTAGAGTGTTGTCAGCCTATTTTTTACTTCTTTTTGTAGGTTGGCCAGTGGCCGCCGAGGTTATAGAGCTGGTTATTCTCAAGGCCCTGCTTGCCTGCGCCTTCTCGCATCAAGGCCTTCAGTTCATCCAGATGCGAGAGATAGATGTCGCGCGGCAGAGCATCGTGCTCACGACACAGCGACGCAGCCATACCGACCACCTCGCCCATCATACCCGTCGTTCGCATAACTCTCACCGTACCCAGACCGATGTGCGACACGCTGATGTCGCGGCCCGCCATAAAGAGATTCTCGACATTGCGCGAGTAGAGGCATCGATACGGCACAGCGTAGGGGTTCACCGCCCCGTGAACGCAGATCGACTTGAACTCGCCACCCGGGAAGTGCTCCGTATTTTTGGGATCGGGATAGTGCAGATCGATACTCCACGTTGTGGTGAACGACGCATCGGGGTACTCCACCTCATTCACCAGATCGTTCTCTGTCAGCACGTGGTCGCCCAACAGTCGGCGCGACTCGCGCTTACCGGCAATGTAGGCCACCCAGCCCAACTCACGATTGCGATACGTCGCGTTATCGGCAAGGCGGTTCTTCAGGAAGCTCCAATTTGAATAGACCACCATCAGGCCATAGTCGCGGATATACTCAAACTCCTCGCACTGGTCGCGGTTCATTCCCGTCTCCCAAGTCCACTCGCCCATCGTGACGCGCTCGCAGCTATTTTCGTTAAAATTAAGGCCATACTCAAAGACGGGGAACTCACTCTCGCCCTCCTTTTCGACCGAGTACCACTGCACCGACGAACCCATCGTAAGTTTATCGCTCACCTCGGGAGCTGAAGGCTCGCCATACACATCGCGGCCCTCGCGACCCATCGAGTAGTCGGCTCCTGCAAGATAGCCCACAGTTCCATCACCCGTACAATCGGAGAAGATCGGAGCCTCGAAGCGGATCTCCTCGCCCGTTTCGATATGCTTGGCATAGACGGCCAAGATTCGATCACCCTGTTTATCAACGGCATAGAC
>JAFOEH010000040.1 GCA_017380275.1 Alistipes sp. | reverse complement strand
GGTCGCTACAAGGCAGTTATTCGTTCAATCTCTGGAGTATATTCATCAGGTATGAAGCAGGATGCAGATTTCGAGAAGGCAAAGGCTATGTGCGCCGAGTTTGCAAAGAAGGAGGGTCGTCAGCCCCGTATTATGATCGCTAAGCTCGGTCAGGACGGTCACGACCGTGGTGCTAAGGTTGTAGCAACTGGTTACGCCGACGTTGGTTTCGACGTGGATATGGGTCCCTTGTTCCAGACTCCCGAGGAGGCTGCTAAGCAGGCTGTGGAGAATGACGTACACATCGTAGGTGTATCTTCACTCGCAGCGGGTCACCTCACGCTGGTTCCCCAGATCATCGCCGAGCTGAAGAAGCTGGGTCGCGAGGATATCATCGTTGTTGTGGGTGGTGTAATTCCCGCTCAGGATTACGATGAGTTGTATCAGGATGGTGCAGCTGCTATCTTCGGCCCCGGTACTCCGATCGCGAAGTCTTCAATCAAGATGTTGGAGCTTTTGATGGAGGAGTAATCCGAAATCTCTAAATAATGAAAAGCCGTTGGCGCAAGCCAGCGGCTTTTTTTGTTGGGGAGGAGGGGGCGGTGGCTGGAAGGATGGTAGGATGTGGAGAAAGGGCAGATGGCTAAGAAGAAACGGGGGGGGGTGAAGATTTGGAAGCGTTAGGCGTTTTGCACTCTACCCTACCTATATATTATAAAAAAGGTGTCCCGAGCGAGGACACCTTTTTTATAAAGTAAAACGCACAATTCACTTACTTGCGCTTGCCTGCAGCCTTCTACTGCTGACGCATCATCTCCTCCTGCTGGCGCATAAGCTCCTCATAACGAAGCTGGAAACGCGACTTTTTGCTATTCTTACGCTTGGCGGAGTTCTTCTCAATCATATAACGAATCTTGTCGTCATCGACAAAATGACGCATCGAGGTCATAATAATCATAGTGAGGATCTGCGACACAAGGTAGTAGTAGCAGAGTCCTGACGCATAGTCATTGAACCAGAAGAGCATCATCGCGGGCATCATATACACCATCATAAACTTCATACCTGCCATACCGGGCTGGTTGGCTGTACCCTGCTGCTGATAGGTGAAGTATGAGAAGCCGACCATCGTAAGGCACATCAACAACGCGAAGAGGCTGACGTGGTCACCATACCAGGGAATCGAGAAGGGAAGATTCAGCACGCTATCGTAAGCCGAAAGGTCGTCAGCCCAGAGGAAAGGCTGCTCGCGAAGCTCGATACTCACGGGGAAGAAGCGGAAGAGTGCCCACAGAAGCGGCAACTGAATCAACATAGGTACACATCCACCCATAGGGTTGATACCCGCCTTCTTATAAAGATTCATCATCTCCTGCTGTTTCTTCATAGCATCCTCCTGACGGGGATACTTCTCATTCAGGGCATCCATCTCGGGCTTAATGACACGCATCTTAGCCGATGAGAGGTAACTCTTATAGGTAAGGGGGAAGATAAGCAGCTTAACCAAGATGGTGAGAATCAGGATGATAATACCAAAACTTGAGATGTAGTTACGCAGGAAGTCGAATACGGGGATCACGATCCAGCGGTTGAACCAACCTACCAGCCAGCCACCCAGAGGGATAAGGCGCTCCATAGCGATACTCTCGCCATCGGGTCCTACAACATCCGACAGAACGGCATACTTATTGGGGCCGCAGTAGATAGAGAAGTTATACTCCGACTGCTGAGGGGTATAGTTCAGGCCCATACGCGAAGTGTAGTGCTTCAGGTAGCCTGAGCCTGCCTCCTCGGTGGTGAAGCTCATATCAGCATAGGCGAAGTTGCCGTGCGCGATAAAGGCCTGCGAGAAATACTGCTGGCGGAAAGCCACCCAATTAATCTCGCTCTGCAACTGCTCATCAACGCTGCTCTCGCTCATACCCAAATCCTCGACATCGTCCTCGCCGGGCAGACGGTACGAAAGCGTGGTGTACATATTCTCGGTCTTATAGCTACGCTCGTTCTGGAATGTGCGGTTGCTCCACATAAGTCCCAGCGACGACTGCTGCGCCATAATGGGCGAGAGATTCTCCATCTTGATGTTGAAGTCGATAAGGTAGTCACGTGAGGGGTTCTTCTCATCGTAGAGTACATACTCATACTTGAGTTTCGCTCCCGGCGCAACCTCCAGACTCATCGTCAGCACCTGACGATCGCCCTCGCGGCGAACGCCCTCCGAGTTAAAGACATACTCCGAAGTGTTGACCTTCACGTTGTTAAGGCCACGCTTGATATAGAACTCCATATCGAACTGGGCCGTCTCGGGATCGAACAAAACGATCTTCTCGGTACGCTCATCCTTGGGCGCATACTTGGTGTACTCAGCCAGAACGACCTTCTGCATCTTCGCTCCGCGCGTGGTGAAATCTACCGTCAGATAGTCGTTCTTCATCACTACGCTCTGCTCCGCAGCCGCCTTTGCGGCTACCAACTGCTCGCCGTACATCGCGGTTGCCTGATCGATTACAGCCTCAGTTGTTTCGGTTACCGAGGTTGATTCGGTGGTGGGCTGGGCCGCTGCCTCAGCCTCGGCGAGGGCCTGCTCCTGGGCTTGCACCTCGTTCAGATATGCTTGATATTCTGACTGCTGCTTGGAGTTATACACTACATAGCCGATGAAAATCAGCGACATAAGGACAACTCCAATGATTGTTTTCTTATCCATTTCTTGGTTTTAATTATTAATTACTCGGCCATCTCGGCTTTCTGATTCTGCTTCTGGTACTCCAGCGCCGCACCTACGAAGGCTACGAACAGAGGAGCGGGGTTTGACACGCGGCTATGGTACTCGGGGTTGAACTGCACACCTACGAACCAGGGGTGGCCCTGCAACTCAACAACCTCTACGAGGCCTGTCTCGGGATTGGTTCCCGTCACGACCATACCAGCCTGCTCGAACTGCGACTGGTAAGCGCTATTGAACTCATAACGGTGGCGATGGCGCTCAACGATCGAGTCGCTACCATAGGCCTCGGCAGCCCTAGAGCCAGCCTTGAGCGAACACTGGTAGCCGCCCAGACGCATCGTGCCGCCCTTGGCGGTAACCTTCTTCTGCTCCTCCATAATGTCGATAACGGCATTCTTGGTCTTGGTGTCCATCTCTGAAGAGTGAGCATCGCTGATGCCCAACACGTTGCGTGCAAACTCGATAACAGCGCTCTGCATACCCAGACAAACACCAAAGAAGGGTACGTTGTTCTCACGCGCATAGCGCACAGCCTCAATCTTGCCCTCGATACCACGAGGACCTGAGCCCGGAGCTACGAACACGCCCGACATATCGCCGAGCAACTCCTTAGCATTGGAAGCGTTGAGCTCTTCGGCGCTGATATAGTGCACCTTAACCTTGGCTGAATGAGCTGCGCCTGCGTGGATAAATGACTCATTGATAGACTTGTATGCATCGGGAAGCTCGGTATATTTACCAACCAAAGCGACGTGAACAGTCTGCTTGGGGTGCTTGATCTTCTCGACAAACTCACTCCACGACTCGAGATCGGGCTCGCCATCATCCTGGATGCCAAACTTAGAGAGGATAACATCGTCAAGATGCTGAGCGTGCATACTCAAGGGGACCTCATAGATCGTAGGCTTATCGATCGACTCAACAACTGCATCGGGTGTTACGTTACAGAACAAGGCAACCTTGCGACGTACATCGTCGGGCAGGGGATGCTCGGCGCGAAGCACCAGAATATCGGGCTGGATACCCTCGGCCTGCAACTCCTTTACTGAGTGCTGCGTAGGCTTGGTCTTATGCTCGCTCGCAACGGCCATATAGGGAACCCACGCGAGGTGAATCAGGACAGAGTTCTGGTAGCCCAGCTCATTGCGCAACTGACGCACCGACTCGATATAGGGCAACGACTCGATGTCACCCACCGTACCACCGATCTCCGAGATGATCACATCGTACTTCTTGGTAGCACCCAAAAGCTGAATGCGACGCTTGATCTCATCGGTAATGTGGGGAACGACCTGAACGGTCTTGCCGAGGTACTCGCCGCGGCTCTCCTTCTCGAGGATGCTCTTATATATCTTACCCGTAGTGACGGTGTTGTTGGTCGTGGTGGTGATTGAGGTGAAACGCTCATAGTGGCCCAAATCGAGGTCACACTCCGTACCATCCTCCGTAACGTAGCTCTCACCGTGCTCGTAGGGATTCAAACGACCCGGATCGGCATTGATATAGGGATCAAACTTCTGTACAGTTACCGAATAACCGCGTGCCTGCAAAAGGCGCGCAACAGATGCCGAGATGACACCCTTGCCCAATGATGAGGCTACACCTCCCGTAACGAAGATGTACTTTGGTTTACTGAGTTTCATAGTTAATATATCTTAAAAAAAACCTTAAAAATCAATTCGTATTATCTTGCCTATTTCAACCGCAACGGTCGGGCCCGCGACCAAGGCCGCGAGTCCGACCTGCGTACTCGATAGAATGTTATTGTTACTCTTTGCTCTGCTCGGCCGAACGTGCATCGATCAGGCGAATCTTCTCGATGGTGTCCTGCAGCTCGCGCTTCGACTTGGCGATCTTCTCGCGAATGTCGGCAATCATCGACTCGGCATTCTTCGACTTTGAGAAGAAACCAATGTTGTTCTCCAGAAGGGCGATGTCCTGCTCCATCTGGCGTACTTTATTATAAAGGCGCTCACGCTCGCTCTTCAGGCGCTTATCGCCAGCGCCCTTCATTCCCTGCAGACGCTCCTTGAAGCGATTCATCGAACGGTCGCGCTCCGAACCACGCAACACGCCGAAGAGCTGATCAACAGCTGCCTTATACTTCTTCTGCACAGCATCCTTCTGCTTGATGGGCACATAGCCAATCTCGCTCCAGCGACGCTGGAACTCCTTAATCATATCGTAACCGCCCGTAGCGATGTCGGCAGCTGCCATCTCCTCAATCAGAGCCAGCTTCTTTCTCCGGGTAGCCTCGTGCTCACCCTCGAGACCGGCAAAGTGCTGCGCCTTACGCTCGAAGAAGTTGTCGCAAGCGGCACGGAAACGCTTCCACACCTGATCCGAATAGCGACGCGACACGGCACCTACCTCCTTCCACTTGGCCTGGAGAGCGATGATCTGCTCGGTGGCGTGCTTCCAATCCTCGCTCGACTGCAGAGCCTCGGCTGCCTCGCAGATCTCCTGCTTGAGGGCCAGGTTATGCTCCATCTCGCTCTTGACACCTGCGTAGAAGTTGCGCTTGGTCTCGAAGAAACGGTCGCAAGCCGTACGGAAACGCTCGTAGATGCGGGTGTTATCCTTCTTCGGAGCGAAACCAATGGTGCGCCACACCTTCTGAATCTCGATAAGGCGCTCGCTTGCCTTGTTCCACTCCTTACGGGTGGTGTAGGGCTGCTCGGCCAGTGCCTCGGTCTTAGCGCAGAGCTCCGACTTAAGCTCGAGGTTCTTCAGCTGCTCCTGCTTGATTGAGTCGAAATACTCCTGATGCTGCTTGTTGATGCGACTCGAAGCGGCCTTGAAACGCTCCCACAACGACTCCTTATGCTCGTTGGCAACGGGGCCTGTCTCGCGCCACTCGTCGTGCAGTTTCTGCAACTTGTGGAACGCATCAACAATCGATGGCTCCATCAAAAGAGCCTCAGCCTGCTCGCAGAGCTGCATCTTCTGCTCGTAGTTCTTCTTCAGATCCAGATCGCGCAGCTCCTTGTTTATCTTGATGAAATTATAGAAATTCTCGACGTGGAGATTGTATGTCTCCCACAGATCCTTAACCTTGGTCTGCGGTACGGGGCCCGTATCCTTCCAACGCTGCTGCAACTCGCGGAACTTGGCGAAAGAGTTGTTGAGCGTCTCATCGGAATTGACAAGCTCCTTGAGCTCGTCGATAATCGAGAGCTTAAGCTTGAGGTTCTCCTCCTTGATATTGTCCAGATTGGCGATATACTCATCGCGACGACGGCGATACTCCTTGAATAGATCCTTCAGGCGTATCTCCAATGCATCGGGTGCGGGCACAAACTCCTTCTCGGGCTCGGCAGCCTCAAAAGCCTTGCGAGCGGCATCGACCTCAGCACGATGCAGTTTGTAGAAAGCGATCTTGATGGCCTCGACACTCTTGCGCAAGGTCTGTACGGGCTCGCTGGCGATCTTCTCGGCGAACATATCGACAAGCTCCTGCTTGCTCTTGCCGTTCACATCGCCACGATCGATGTCGGCAGCAGCCTCCTCCTCGGCCGTCTCGCCCTCGATGGCAAGACCAGCCTGCTCGGCAGCCAATGCGGCATCCTCCTCGGCAAAATCGGCAGCAACCGCCTCTGCGGCTGCATCCAAATCGGTTTGGGGAGCAGACTGAACCTCAGCCGTAGCCTCCTCCACAGCAGTTACATTAAGCACATCTTCGGCCGAGCCGACAGACTCCACGGGAGTCGAATTGAAAATTTTATCAGTAGCCATCACTTTGTTGTTTTAGCGTTAGACGCAATACATAAGTATATAGATGTGCAAATATAAGAAATTTATCCGATCATTATCCTTTTTTATTGCGGTAATTTTGTATATTTGTAGAAAATTATTTTTGATTATGGGATACCGCATACTACTCATCGACGACGAGGACGATATTCTGGAATTCGTGAAATACAACCTCACACGCGACGGATACGAGGTCTATACAGCATCGAACGGTGCCGAAGGTTTGCAGGAGGCGCTGCGCGTGAAACCTCATTTGATTCTACTCGATATGATGATGCCCGTGCTCGACGGCATCGAGACGTGCAAGGCTCTGCGACGCTCACCTGCACTGAAGAATGTAATGATTGTCTTCCTCTCGGCCATCGGCAGCGAGGAGACACAGTTGCAGGGATACGACGCTGGCGCTGACGACTACATCAACAAACCTATCAAGATGAACATCCTGCGCAGCCGCGTGCAGGCCATACTCAAGCGCATCAAGCCCGTCGAGCAGAGCGACCAGATCGTCATCGACCGCGAGCATTTCCAGGTACACAAGGGTGAGCAGACAATTGTTCTGCCTCGCAAGGAGTTTGCGCTGCTCGAGCTGCTACACTCGCAGCCCGGAAAGCTCTTTACGCGCGAGGAGATTTACGCCAACGTATGGGGCAACAAGGTGGTCGTGGGTGACCGCACCATTGACGTTCACATCCGCAAGCTACGCCAGAAAATCGGCGAGGAGCACATCGTGACGGTGAAGGGTGTGGGTTACAAATATGAGGAGAGCACTAAAGAGTAAACGACGTATGAAGAGAATATTTTTGCTGATGGTGGGCCTCGCTGCGGCTATTGCGGCCGAGGCGCAGGACTTCTCCACACACTTCCACAATAAGACACTTCGTATAGATTACCACTTTGTGGGCAATGCCGAGCAGCAGATCGTGGCACTCGACGAATTGGCATCGGAGGAGGGCTGGGCAGGTCGCAGGGTTAATCTCGACAAGGTGCCAGTGAGAGGCAATGGAGATATAAAGGTAATTGATATAGAGAGCGGAGAGGTGCTGTACAGAAACGCATTCTCAAGTCTTTTTCAGGAGTGGCTGGTGACAGACGAGGCCAAAGAGGTTACAAAGAGCTTCGAGGCAACGTTCCTTGTACCATTTCCCCAAAAGGAGGTTTTCGTAGAGATTACACTACTGAGCAACGAGGGCGAGAAGCAGGCTTCGTTGCGCCATAAGGTTACGCCCGACGACAAGCTTATCCGCAATATGGATTCACGCTCGCCGCAGCCGCACGAATATCTGCTACGCAGCGGTTCGGCCGAGGAGTGCATCGACGTGGCTATCGTAGCCGAAGGATATACGGCCGAGGAGATGGAGACCTTTATGACGGATGCACGCACGGCCTGCGAGGAGATATTCAAGTATGAGCCCTTCGCGCAGCATAAGGCAAAGTTCAACGTGGTGGCAGTGAAGGTTCCCTCGAAGCAGAGCAACGTGAGTGTGCCGCAGGATGATGAGTGGCGCGAGACGGCGCTGAACTCAAATTTTATGACCTTCTACTCGCCGCGATACCTTACCACCAACAGCGTACACGCAATTCACGATGCGCTGGCGGGAATTGACTACGAACACCTTATAATTCTTGCAAATACGGACACCTACGGTGGTGGTGGAATCTACAACTCGTACACGCTAACGACGGCTCACAACCCGATGTTCAAGCCCGTCGTAGTGCACGAATTTGGCCACTCGTTCGGAGCTCTGGCTGACGAGTATTTCTACGAGCACGCCGACCATACCGACGGAACTTACAAGCTCGGCTATGAGCCCTGGGAGCAGAATATCACCACGATGGTAGATTTCGAGTCGAAGTGGAAGGATATGGTGGCCGAGGGCGTGGAGATCCCATCGCAACCCACCAAGGAGCGTCAGGACAACTACACCATCGGCGTGTATGAGGGTGGCGGATATATGACCAAAGGGATGTATCGTCCGGCAGTAATCTGTCGTATGCGCGACAACGTGGCAACGCAGTTCTGCGAGGTGTGCCAGCGAGCTATCGAGCGCATCATCCTCTACAACACCGAGCAGGAGTAATCGCATAGCAGCAGGGGTGCAGGGGGTGGCATACAAGATTGACACTCGAACGTGGTACCGAAATTGTTTATATAGAATAAAAAAGGGCGAAAATTAGTTTTTTCGCCTTTTTTTGGCTTATTGTACCACTTTATTTTGTATCTTTGGTGTGCAAAATTTCTTTCGACAAAACACTAAAAATATATAAATAGCAAAAAACTATGATCGTATTAGTTCTTAATTGCGGCTCATCGTCGATCAAGTATCAAGTGATTGACATCAACGAGCAGAGCAACGCACTGTTGGCCAAAGGTTTGGTCGATCGTATCGGTCTTCCCGAGGGAAGCCTTACTCACAAGCCTACGGGCAAGGATAAGTTTGAGGTCGTAAAACCCATCGCAGACCACACAACGGGTATCAGTATGGTACTGGAGGCGCTGACCGATCCCACGCACGGCGTTATCAGCGACCTGCACGAGGTGAAGGCCGTAGGTCATCGCGTGGCTCACGGAGGCGAGTTCTTCAAGTCGAGTGTAGTGGTTGACGACGAGGCGAAGGCAAACATCCGTTCACTATTCGAGATCGCTCCGTTGCACAATCCCGCTAACCTGGAGGGTGTACTTTCGATCGAGAAGGTGCTGCCCGGTATTCCTCAGGTGGCTGTTTTCGACACCTCGTTCCACCAGTCAATCCCCGCTATCAACTACCTCTACGCCCTGCCTACGGAGTACTATGAGAAGTATCGCGTACGCAAGTACGGCTTCCACGGCACGAGCCACAAGTATGTTGCAAAGGTAGGTGCCGAGCTGGTCGGTCTGGATCTGGAGAACTCGAAGATTGTAACCTGCCACATCGGTAATGGCGGATCGGTTACGGCTGTGCTGAACGGCAAGTCGTTCGACACCTCGATGGGATTCTCTCCTCTGGACGGTCTTGTGATGGGTACACGTTGCGGTCAGGTAGATGCCAGCGCAATCACCTACATTGGCGAGAATGAGGGTATGTCGTACGCCGAGCTCAACGCTATGATGAATAAGAAGTCGGGCGTGATGGGTATGACGGGCCTCTCGAGCGATATGCGCGACATCGACGCTGCGTATGATGCCGGCAACGAGAAGGCTATCGTAGCTCGCGATATGTACTACAACCGTGTGAAGAAGTTTGTCGGAGAGTATGCTGCCGAGATGGGTGGTGTTGATCTGGTAATCTTCACCGGAGGTGTGGGCGAGAACTCGGCCGACCTGCGTCGCTACGTTTGCCGCAATATGGAGTTTATGGGTATCGAGCTCAACGATGCTGTAAACGACGTTACTCGTGGTACGAATACCATCATCTCAACCGAGGAGTCAAAGGTGAAGGTAGCCGTTATCGCTACGAACGAGGAGCTGGTAATCGCAACCGACACCTACAACCTTACAAAAAATCTTTAATAAAAACCTAAAAACAAAAAGAGATATGATTACACGTTTGGATGAGATCGTAGCAGCTGCCGTAGCACGCGGTAGAAAGCGTTTGGCTGTTGCATACGGACAGGATACACACACAATTGAGGCTGTATACAACGCTTGGAAAGAGGGTTTGGTAGAGGCTACACTTTTTGGCGACAAGGCTACCATCGAGCAGGCTTGCACCGAGCTTGGCATCGACTCGTCGGTGTTTAACATCGTACACGAGCCCAGCGACGTAACGTGCGTTAAGCTGGCCGTACAGGCTGTTGTAAATGGTCAGGCCGACGTTCTGATGAAGGGTTTGGTTTCGACCGACAAGTATATGCGCGGCATCCTGAACAAGGAGGCTGGCCTGTTC
>JAFOEH010000333.1 GCA_017380275.1 Alistipes sp. | reverse complement strand
GCCCGTCGAACTTGGTTTGGCGGGCATTTTTTTGTAATTTTGCGACCGTAAAAGACGAAATATTATGAAAATAGGCGATATTGATTTGGGCGAAAAGCCGCTGTTTCTGGCACCGATGGAGGATGTGACCGACCCTTCGTTCCGATATATGTGCAAGCAGTTCGGAGCGGATGTCGTGACGACGGAGTTTATATCGTCGGATGGATTGATTCGTGATGCGTGGAAGTCGCGCGCGAAACTCAACATCGACGAGGGGGAGCGTCCCGTAGGAATACAGATCTACGGCCATCTGATTGAGCCGATGGTCGAGGCTGCTCGCATTGCCGAGACAGCACGGCCCGACTTTATTGATATAAATTTTGGTTGCCCCGTAAAGAAAATTGCAGGGCGTGGCGCAGGCTCGGGAATGATGCGCGATGTGCCGTTGATGGTGGAGATGACGCGACAGATTGTGCAGGCAGTATCAACGCCCGTGACCGTCAAAACGCGTCTGGGCTGGGATGAGGAGTCGAAAAACATCGTGGATATCGCCCTCAGGCTGCAGGATACGGGAATCAAGGCTCTGACGATTCACGGTCGCACGCGATCGCAGATGTATCGCGGCGAGGCCGACTGGACTCTCATCGGCGAGGTAAAGCACCACCCCTCGATAGAGATTCCGATCATCGGTAATGGCGATGTGGATTCGGGCCCGAAGGCGAAGCAGATGTTTGACGATTACGGTGTCGATGGAGTGATGATCGGTCGTGCAACGTATGGTCGTCCGTGGATTTTCCGCGAAGTGAAGCACTATATCGAAACGGGGGAAGTGATGCCGCAACCAACGGTGGTGGAGCGAGTGGCAATAGCAAAGGAGCACCTGCGAAAGTCGATCGAGATCAAGGGCGACAGAGTGGGAATACTTGAGATGCGACGCCATATGTCGAATTATTTCAAGGGACTGCCCGACTTTAAGCAGACACGACTGAAGTTGGTGACGCTCTTCGATGAGCAGGAGATAAACGCAACGCTGGATTACGTGGCCGAGCGTTGGGGCGACTATGATATGAGCGCACAAGTGCCGCCATCGCTTTCGCACGAGATATAATGAAAAAAGCCTGTCCGATGGACAGGCTTTTTTCATTATAGGGAATTGTATAACAAGAGCTATTTTGAGGCTGGTCGCCGACCGAGAAACCACAGCATACTTATCGTATGCGAGGATTTCGAGGGCAAGCCAGACGCCAAAAGAGCCTTGTTAGGCAATTTCCATTACTCCTCGGTCTGCTCCTCTTCTTCCTCGGGCAAAACAAACTCCGTAAAACCAGCTGCAACCAAGATGTTGAACCACGCAACAGCCTTCTTAATATCAGAAACGTGAACGCGCTCGCGGTCGTACTCGGGCAATACCTCGCCGAAGAATGACTTCAGGCGGTCGGCTGACTCCTTGGGTGAGATGGCCTCCTTACCCTCGGTATGGGCGTACATACGGGTGAAAACATCGGCCAGAGCGATATCCTCGCCCTCGGTAAACATAGAGATCTCTGAAAGAGCGCTCACGCGTGAGGTGGCTGAAGCCATCGAGCGGTGGCCATCGGCCAACGACTCAACGATGATACCACGAGTTGACTGTGCAACATACTTGTAAAGGCCGGGCATACCCGAAATGGCCAAAATATCCTTGAATTCCATAATCGTAAAACTATTTTTATTGAATTAATATTTTCGTTAATTTTCTGATTGTCTATCGTTTGCCGCAGAGTGCGATGCGATATGCACATCGAGTTGCGGGTAGGGGAAGTGAGCTCCGTGCTGGGGCAGCTCCTTATAAAAGGCTTCCGTAATGGAGTCGTAGAAATCCCAATACTCGGGGTTTTTCACCCACGCACGTGCCTCGACAACAACCGCACTATCGGCCAAAGCGTTGATGCGCACATACGGCGCAGGCTCCTCAAGAGCTCGACCATCGCGGTGGATGATCATCAGCATTGCATCGCGGATGGCATCATAATCATCGCCATAAGAGACCGAGATCTTCCAACTACAACGGCGCGTGTTAGAGGTCGAGTAGTTATTGATGATCGACGTGGAGATGGTATTATTGGGGATGTAGATGGTCTGCTTATCGACCGTCTGCACAACGGTAGTAAAAAGTTGGATACTGGTTACCGTACCACTAACTCCCTGCGCTTCGATATAATCACCAACACGATAGGGACGCAACACCAGCACCATCACTCCACCTGCGAAGTTCTGCAGTGTGCCGCTCAGGGCCATACCAATGGCCAAACCCATTGATGCAAGCATCGCAACGAACGTTGTTGAGTCAAAGCCAAGGATTGAGACCAGCGTGATGAATATAATGACGTAACCCAAAGTCTTGATAGCTGTCAGCAGGAACGAGTGGAGCGAGATCTCAACACGTCGCAGAGTCATCACCCTATCGGCAAAGGCCACAACGCGGCGCAATGCCCAGCGAGCGGCGTAGAAGATAACAAGCGAGATGACGATCTTGATACCTGTCCAGACGATCCATTCGGCCATCTGTCGCCATATATCCTGCATATCCATATCGGCAAGATGGCGCACCGCCTCGGCAAAGCGAGCCTTCTGCACGCTGTCGGGGAGGATCAGGTTCTCGATAGCCTCTGGGTTATTCTGTAAAAAAACATTCATCATAATTCATTTTAGGCCACAATGTGCAGCTGACGCGTGGCTTTATCTGGGCAAAAATAGGAATTTTTTTGCGAAAATCATTATCTTTACCGTAGATTAGATTCTTTGCGAGCGCCACAAAACTCAATCATAATGCACAAAATACACATAGACAACAGCTTAGGGCAGCCATTGCTTCGTGCGATGGCGGTTGCGTTGTGTGTGATTGGGCTCATAGCGTGTCGAGATTTTGACTCTCCTGAAGCGGAGAGAGAAATACCCGAGAAGGTGAATATCTCGATTGCTCATCTGCGCGAAATGGTGGGCGATAGAACGGTGAATTTTGAGCAGGATCTGGTAATCGGAGGTTACGTTACAACGAGCGATCGGGAGGGAAATTTCTACCGCACGTTCTGCATCGATGACGGCACGGCAGGAGTGGAGATAATGGCTGGAATGTATGATCTGCACAGGATCTATCCGGAGGGGTATTACGTTACCGTCAGGCTGAATGGATGCTCGGCGGGAGTGCAGAACGGAGTGCTGCAGGTGGGAACAAGGGCAGCTGCATACAGCAACTACCCTACCGACTATTTTCATTCGAGAGTATTGATCGATAAGCACTTAAAGCGATATGATTTGATCAGTC
>JAFOEH010000332.1 GCA_017380275.1 Alistipes sp. | reverse complement strand
TCTTTTTGGCTGCCGTTGTCTATGGATGTTCGATTGCTTTCCTCACAATACTTGTGATGGGAGCCGGCACGGTCATAACAGGTCTAACACTAAAAGACAGAACAACAACCTTTTGTGGCGGTGCGGCGATGATCGTTTCGCTTATCTTCCCGGCAATTTACTTCCTTACGACCAAGGAGATTGTCGCTACCGCAACAGCAAAGTCGATTATGGAGTTTTGGGTATGGGGCGAGAAGATTGTATTTGCCGCCATCTTCCTCTTTATGATGGTTGTACCAGGTCACATCCTCAACAATAAGTACAACAGTAAAAATGACGGAGTATGTTCAAAGAGCTAAATCCGTTGTTACACTCGGAGCTGCGATTGGCTATAATGTCGGTGCTATTGAGTGTCGAGAGTGCTGACTTTACCTATTTGCGCGAGCAGACAGGAGCAACGGCTGGCAACCTGAGCGTACAGATAGACAAGCTGCAGAAGGCGGGATATATCACCGTCGAGAAGGGTTTTCGCGGCAAGATGCCACGAACGACCTGCGCGATTACAGAGGCGGGCGTAGCGGCATTTGAAGAGTATGTAGCGGCACTGAGGAGCTACATAGGGAAAGGAATATAACAAAAAAGGTTGTCCTCGCGGGGACAACCTTTTTTATTAGTTATAGGCATAAATAGCCTTCTTAAACAAATACTACTCGTAGCGGCCGCTCTTGAGGCGATCAACCTCCTCACGTGTAAGGAAACGCCACTGACCACGCTTGAGATTCTTCTTCGTGATACCAGCATAGTAAACGCGATCGAGCTTCTGTACAGAGTAACCCAGGTGCTCGAAGATACGACGCACGATACGATTGCGGCCAGAGTGGATCTCGATGCCGATATCCTTCTTGCTCTCGCCAACGTATGCAACCTCGTCGGCGTAGATCACGCCATCCTCAAGGGTAATACCCTCGGTGATCTGCTCCATATCGGCGCGTGTGAGGGGCTTATCGAGTGTTACCTGATAGATCTTCTTCTTCTCAAGTGAGGGGTGCGTAAGCTGACGAGTTACGTCACCATCGTTGGTAAAGAGCAACAATCCGAGTGAATTCTTATCCAGACGGCCTACGGGGTAGATACGCTCCGAGCAGGCTCCCTTGACAAGCTCCATAACGGTCTTGTCGGCGTGAGGATCCTCGAGCGAGGTTACATAACCCTTGGGCTTATTCAGAACCAGATATACCTTCTTCTCGCCCTGAACCTTGGAGTCATTGAACTTGACCTCATCGGTAGAACGAACCTTAGTACCGAGTTCAGTCACAATCTGACCATTGACGGTCACCAGACCTGCTGTGATAAAATCATCAGCCTCGCGACGTGAGCAGAGTCCCGACTGAGCCAAGAAGCGGTTAAGGCGCATCTCGCCAGGCTGCTTGGCAGCGTACTTAGGATAGCTACGCTCCTCATTTGAACGATAGGGCTTGCGGCCAGCAAAGCCACCACGGCCTCGATTCTGGTCGTCACGGCCCTGATAAGAACGATCATTTTCGCCACGAGACTTAAAACCGCCCTGACCCTTAAAGCCACCACGCGACTGCTCCGAACGAGGCTTGAAATCGCGGTTGCCACGGCCAAATTCGCGATTATCGCGACCTGCATCGCGAGAGAAATCACGCTCCGAGCGGTCGTTGCGCTCAAAACGGCTGGGACGATCCGAACGGTCGTTGCGGTCGAAACGCGGAGCTGACGAGTAAGAACGCTCGCCACGGGGCTGACGATCCTCACGCAGACGGTTATCGGCCGAGAAATTGGGATTGTAGGATGCACGACGGCCACCCTCCTCACGGGCAAAACGACCCGTGCGTCCCTCGCTGTCGGCATCACGCCGAGGACGGGGACTACGCTCAACAGGCTCGGCTGAAGTGAGGCGATTGCGCTTATCGCGGCCAAAACGCGACACTGCCGACTGTGAGTCCTGCTTAATGTTCTTCATAGTGTTAAAATAAATTTTGGTTCGGCAAAGGTAATCTAAATTTTCGTATTCACAGCAACTTACGCTCCATTTTGCATAAAAAAACACTATCGCGCAGGCTCACGACCAAAGGAAACAACATTTTCAGTATATTTGCATCGCTATAACCAAAGCTTATGAGAGAATTATGAGAATGAATCGAGAGATACTCCGCATAGCGATACCCAATATAATATCGAATATCACGGTGCCGATAATGGGAATCGTCGGCACGATGATAGCTGGCCATCTGGGCGACTCGGTTTCGACCATCGGAGCGCTGGCAATCGGAGTCTCGATCTTCAACTTCATCTACTGGAACTGCTCGTTCATCCGTATGGGTACGAGCGGGATCACGGCACAGGCATACGGCGCAGGAGATCAGCGCACTACGACGCTTATGCTGGCGCGCGCTACGGTCGTATCGCTGGTGGTAGGCGTGGCTATCGTAGTGCTGCAACGGCCACTGGGTGAGGTGGCTCTAAGGCTGATGAATGGCGGCGAGATGGTGGCAGATTATTTCTATGCTCGAGTGTGGGCTGTGCCTGCGGGAGTGTTGCTATTCGGATTGAACGGCTGGCTGACGGGTATGCAGAATGCAATAATCCCGATGGTTGTGGCAATCGTTGTGAATGTGATACATATCGTTTGCAGCCTTTGGTTTGCCTTTCCGCTGGGGATGGGAATCGTGGGTATTGCATACGCCTCGGTGGTGGCTCAATGGACGGGTGTGGCGATAACGGCCTTGATAATGTGGTGGCACTATGGTAAGCAGCTGGTAAGGATTTCGTGGAGCGAGATATGGGATATGAAGGCGATGCGAGAGTTCTTCTCGATTAACCGCGACATCATCGTCCGCACGCTCTGCATCGTATCGACCTATACGTTCTTCACGGCGGCATCGGCCCGAATGGATGACCCGACAATTCTGGCAGTCAATACAATTCTACTGGAATTATTCACGCTATTCTCATATATGAGCGACGGCTTTGCCTTTGCAGCCGAAGCGCTTACGGGGCGTTTTATCGGCGAGCGCAATGGCGTGGCGCTGAGGGATTGTGTCAGAAAGTGTATGGTGTGGTGCGCCGTGATATGTGTGCTGTATGTCGGATTGTACGTCGGCTGGTGGCGCGAACTACTGGGGCTCTTTGTGGAGGATGGCGCGGAGAATACTGCGCAGATTATGGAGTACGCAGGGCGATACATCGGATGGATTGTTGCAATTCCCGTGGCTGCTTCGTGGCCCTTTATGATGGACGGAATAATGGTCGGCGCTACGCAGTCGCGCATTATGCGCAACTCGATGTTGTGGGCTACGGCGGCATATTTCCTGCTTTTCTTTACGCTTGAGCCGCTGATCGGCAACGATGCGCTATGGTTAGCCTTCACATCGTATATGTTCCTGCGCGGCGTGTTCCAATACTTTATGTCGGATCGCCTGCGCGCAGTATATCGTCAGGCGGAGTGATCCGGCTACTCCATCGGATGACTTATTGAGTCTACAGAAGCTGTGGTGAATGAGATCAGATCAGAGGGAGCAATACGGATTTGGAGGCCACGGACGCCGGCGCTGATGTAGATTGCGGGATGATTGAGACACGAGGAGTGGATGTAGGTCGGGAGGCGCTTCTTCATACCGATGGGTGAGCAGCCACCACGGATATAGCCCGTCGTGGGCAGCAACTCCTTCATTGCAATCATCTCAACCCACTTATTACCCGATGCTCGGGCTGCAGCCTTAAGATCGACTTCGTGGTCGCCCGGTACGACACATACCAAATGGCCTGTGCGATCGCCACGCAGCACCAAAGTCTTAAAGACCGTAGCAATATCCTCGCCCAACTGCTCGGCAACGTGCGTTGCGGCCAAGTCGTTCTCATCGACCTCATAGGGGATAAGTTCGTACTTGATCTTCGCACGATCGAGCAGACGGGCTGCATTGGTTTTCTCTATCTTTTGCTTTGCCATAAAATCTTATTTTTGATGGCCATAGCGCCACAATTGGAAGGAATTGACAAGATTCTGCCACACGATATAGGCTGTGGGTGCAACCGAAGAAATGGGATCCAGAAACGACTGTGAGAGCCAGACGGCAAGCACCGTATTCTTCTGTCCAAGCGACTGTCCTCCCGCAACCGTATCACCATAGAGGCGGCCAATACGACGGCCAACCACAAACTGAATGACACAAATCACAAGAGCGACAAGGGCCAGAAGAAGCTCGATTGTACGATCGGCCTCGGTGTGGTCAAGAATAAAGCAGGTCGTACGGCCTATGATGACCGTGAGCGAGAGGAGCCAGATATAGAACGAGAGGTTGCTATGGGCCGACACCCACCCACTCAGGCGCTTAAAGTAGCGGCGGCAGAGCTGTCCCGCAATGAACGGGCCGATAAGCATCGGGGCGACACGCTGCAGGATTTGCAACATCGTACACTCACCATTTCCGTAGGCGTGAAGCATAATGGGGGCAACGAAGGCGATAACGGTATTGCAGAGGAGCGTATAGGCGGCCATAGTTTCAAGGTTGGCACCCAACATTCCCGCAATAACGACAGCGGCCATAGCCACAGGAGCCAAGATGCAGACCATAGCACCCTGCGCCAGAACGACATCGAACGTACGTAGGACGTGAAAAACGGCGAATGATCCCACAATCTGGAACAAGATAAGCCACAGGTGCATCCACGAAAAACGTATCTTACGCGCATCAACACGGCAGAAGGTCAAAAAGAGCATTGCACAGATGAACGAAGGGGTGAGGAGGCCTGCGGCAGCAGCATCAATGGTTGCAATCGGGCGACAGAAGAGCGCCCCGACGACCATCCCGACGGGCATTGCGAAGGTACGGAAAGTAGATTGTGATGCCATCGCTACTTATCTTTAGGAGTTGTAAGAAACTTCAGGATGCCAGCCATCATAAAGTCGCGGTCGGCCCCATCGAGGATAGTCTCGAAGGGGAAGGCCATAACCATCGTACGGTAATCGTCGCCAGCATAACCGACGGCAGAGACCTGATTATTGGTCGGATAGCGCATCGCAATAAAAGCCTGCTTGCCAACAGGCGAGATACAGCCAGGCGACTCGACAGCGTAGATGTGGCGCGATAGTTCGCGGTTGAACTCCACATCGCGGCGCACAAGTTTCATCGGCGAAGCGACCGTACGCGCTACGCCACGACGCGAAGCCATATCGCCATTGAAGGCGATGTGTAGCACTCGGCGGGCAAATTCGCGATCATCGCCATCGGTCTCGGGGCCATTCCATAGATCACTCGCAACGTAGCAGCCCGAGACAAAGAGTGCCCCACCCTGCGACGTGTAGCTACTGATCTTATCCTGCAACGCCTCGGGAAAGGCCTCGTACTTTACGCCCGACGTGCCGCGACCTACCGTAGTGGAGCGCTGCTTACCCAAAATAAGATCGACAACGGGATACTGCTCCATCGAAACCGAGCCACTCGAAACAGCTCCTGCACTCGATGAGCAGTAGGAGTAGCCGGCGGCCACGATAGAGCGGCCGTGAAGAGTGGTATAGTCGAAGGTGTTACCTGCGATAACTTCGGTTTCGTAGTCGCTATATGACGATCCGAGGGCGTGGTTGTCGTTCTCGGAGCGCGAGAGGAGGCGGTCGAAGTTGCGCTGCTCGCCCGTAAATGAAATATCCTCGAGGTAGGCTACGCCTGAGTCGTAGTGATTGTAGAATCCCGCGATAGAGTCGCCCTGGATGTTGAGCGGAGCGCTCACGCGGTTAAAGCCATTGACAACAAGCACGCGGCCGCGATCCTCCACTGCTCGGTGAGCCGACAGTGTCTCGCTTGGAAAACTCTCGCCACCCTTATTGACGGCCGTTACGCGGTAGCTATAGGTGTGTCCTCGCTCCTGCTTAAGGCGAATCTCGCAGCCATCAACGCGACGGCCCGAGTCGAACGAACCATTGTCGGTGCGAGTATATACGATGTAGTACTCGGGGGTAGCAGAAGGTTCCAAGCGATCCTCCACGCCCGACCAGCGAAGCACCACATCCGAGGACTCCTCGTCGGCAAACACGACGCTAAAATTCTCGACGGGAAGAGGCTGGACGGTGTAGGGAACGTCGTATTGGCTTGAGATATAGCGCAGGATGCCCTTATAGATTGCGCGGCTGATGAGGAACTTGAAGCTCGGATCGTTGCCGTAGCGCATATCGGCAAAATTCTGGTGCGACATTGACTCCAGCAGCATAGTCGGAGCAGCAGGTACGCGGGCCTCGTAGTAGGAGCGATTCCACATTCCGCGACGACTCCACTTGGGCTCAACCGTAGAGCGAATGTCGCCCACAATCTGTGTCATCACAAGATCGGTCAGATCGCGCGAGAGATAGCGGTCGGCACCACCCTCGAAGCGGCCTTTGTTATCCTTCGTATAGAAGATTCCGAGCGTTCCGATAATATCGTCGTTAAGGCGTACTCCAGCGTCGGAGTGGAAGGCCAGAACCATATCGATAGGAATAGATTTGCCATCCTCCTTGGGAAGGCGCTCCGAGCCGCCCATAAGATTATTTACCCAGTGAGAGCGCGACATATAGTCATCCTTATAGTCGTCGGTATTCTCCTTCGGGGTATAGACCTCCTCGTCGAAACCCGACCACTGCAACCAATAGCGCGCACCCTCGCAGAAACGGGGGTATTCGCTCGTGGTAGCCTCATATTCGATGTCGTCCTTGCGCAGACGCTCGCCAACGATGCGAGCTATGTTGCCGTAGCCACCGCCGATCTTAACGCCATCGGCCGAGATCTTGCGATCGGCCGTAGAACTCTTATTCGAGAGCGATACCAGCACACGCTCCTGGCCAGCGGCAAAGTCGAAATGGCCGAGATAGATCCACATACCGCCACCCATAGTCTGATTGACCGCAAAGTGGCTCTCGCCACCGAGATGATGAACCGTATAGAGTGCATCATCGGCAGAATCCTTGCCGAAAGATTTATACGACACATAGACCGCATAACGGCCCGCTTCGGGGACGGCTGCACGCCATTCGGCACGGCTCTCCGAGCCTGAAGTAATGGTTCGGGTAGAGCGCGCAACACCATCACGGAAAGGATTTTGTCCCGAGAGATATACCTCGCGCTTATGGGCAAAACCTGTGCCGGCATCCTCCCAATCGTTCTTACCTGCGTGCTCGACGTAGCAGCCCGAATCGATGCCCTCGTCGTTGTCGATAACGATCTCCGTGAGTTGCGTATCGCGCTCACGAGGCAGAAGCACGTTTGCGCCAGCATTCTCCAACATCGGAACAAGGTAGGGAAGCACGAAGCTCTGCGTGAAAAGATCCTCGACAGTCTCCCATAGGCGCGAACGC